>VBCS01000015.1:0-4366 GCA_005888955.1 Betaproteobacteria bacterium | reverse complement strand
GCGACAACTTCGATCACCACGGCGCTGTCCGGCTCATCGAGCGTGAAGTCGACGGCGACGCGCGTGAGGGGCAACGGATGCGCCAGCGGAATCAGCTCCGCCGTACGCTTGGCCGCCTGAATCGCGGCGATGCGCGCTGTGCCCAGCACGTCGCCCTTTTGCGCGGAGCCGGCGCGGATCAGTGCGAGTGTCTCGGGGCGCATTGCGATGCGGCCGCCGGCGCGCGCGAGCCGGCGCGTGATTTCCTTGCCGGCGACATCGACCATATGCGCCTGTCCCGCCGCGTCGAAATGGGTAAAATGTGAGCGCTGCCCCGCCATCGCCCAGTCGCCGCCTCCTCTTAGCGCCAGAAACTTTCCGTCAACCGCGGCAATCATAGCACCATGTCTTTGACACCTCCCCTCTCTCGTACGTCGCGCCGTTCGCTCGCCGCGATGGTGGCATGGATCGCGGTTTCTCTCGCGACGACGCCGGTGTCGTTCGCGCAGCAGAATCTGCCCGAGCTGGGCGATCCCTCGGCGGCATTCTTGTCCGGCGCTCAGGAGCGCAAGCTCGGCGAGGCCGTGATGCGCCAGATCCGCGGCAGCGGCGGCTATCTCAACGACCCGGAGGTGAACGGGTACCTGAACGAGCTCGGCAACCGCCTGGTGACGGCGATTCCCGGAGCGCCGTTCGATTTCGAATTCTTCGCGATGGCTGATTCCTCGATCAACGCGTTCGCCCTGCCGGGAGGCTTCGTCGGAGTGAACACGGGATTGATCCTGCTCGCGCAAAGTGAATCCGAGCTCGCGTCGGTGCTGGGGCACGAAATAACGCACGTCACGCAGCACCACATCGCGCGCGGCATCGGTAATCAGCGCGATGCTCTGCTGATGGCCCTAGGTGCACTTGCGGCGGCCGTCCTCGCCTCGCGTTCGCACTCGTCGTCGAGTGGGGACATGACACAGGGCGCGATTGCGGCGGCGCAGGGGCTTGCGATCCAGAGCCAGATCAACTTCACGCGCCAGAACGAAGAAGAGGCCGACCGACTGGGCTTCGAGAGGACGTACGCCGCCGGCTTCGAACCCACCGCCATGGCCGGTTTTTTCGAGCGGCTGCAGAAGGCCTCGATATGGTTCGAGGGCAATTCGCCGTCGTACTTCCACGATCACCCGGAGACCTACCAGCGGATCGCGGAAGCGCAGGCGCGCGCGTACACCAAGCCATTTCGTCAGGTTCCGGACTCGCTCGACTTCCACATGGTACGCGCGCTGCTAAGGAGCTACGAAGGAACGCCCAGAGACGCAACTCTCTTCTTCGAGAATGCGATCGCCGAACGCAAGTTCAATAACGAAATCGCCTCGCATTACGGGCTGGTCGCGGCGTTGCTGCGCGCGCAGGATTTCAAGCGCGCGCAAAAAGAGCTCTCCGAGCTGGAGAAGACCGCGCCGCCGCATCCGATGATCGAAGGCATGGCGGGACAGGTGCTCACGCAATCGGGCCAGCTCCACGCGGCGATCGTCCGCTACCAGGCAGCGCTCGTCCGCTATCCGCGCAAGATGCAGCTCGTCTACGACTATCCGGACGCGCTGTTGAAGGACAATCAAGCGGCGAAGGCCGTTGCCTTCCTGTCCGACCAATTGCAGCGCTTCCCGTCAGACGGCCCTCTGCATCAGCTCGCCGCGCGCGGCTACGCCGCCCTCGGCAAGCAGCTCTTGGAGCATCAGCATCAGGCGGAGTTCTATGCTTGGCAGGGCAACCTGAAGGCCGCGGTCGTGCAGCTCGAGCTGGCGGTCAAGGCCGGCGACGGCGACTTCTACCAGATCTCCGTCGCGGAAAGCCGGCTGCGCGCAGTCCGGCAGGAACTGGCGGATCAGGAAAAGAGCGGCTCCGGCCCCCGCCGCACCGGATGATCACTCGCGCTCTGCCGGGCGCGAGCCACCCGACGCCTACGCTCCCTTCTGTGGAATGAATCTGAGCGCGACGCCGTTGTTGCAATAACGCAGACCGGTCGGCGGCGGGCCATCGTCGAAGATGTGACCCTGATGGCCGCCGCAGCGGACACAATGATATTCGGTCCGCGGTGCGATCAGCTTGAAGTCTTGTTTCGTGGCGAGGCTTCCCGGAATCAACGTGAAAAAGCTCGGCCAGCCGGTGCCGCTGTCGTATTTCATCTGCGACGTAAAAAGCGGCAACGCACAACCGGCGCAGACGAATATGCCCGCTCGTTTCTCCCCGTTGAGCGGGCTCGAATTGGGGTACTCGGTGCCTTCCTGGCGCAAGATATTGAACTGAGCCGGCGTCAGCAGCTGCTGCCATTCCCTTTCGGTCTTGCTGATCGGTGTCGTCGTCGCCGCGACATCGGCCCCAGGGGCGAGCAGTTTCTTCCAATTCTGCTGGATTTCGGCGACGGATCCGCCTCCGGCGGCGGCAGCAAGACTCTGTCGTGGCACCGCCCAAGCCAGCGGCACGGCCGATAGCGCCATCAGGAAACTGCGTCGTTGCATCGTGTCCTCCTTCCTTTCCAGGACGGCGTCGAGCCGATGAATTCAGCTCGCTCGATCTTAGAGTCGCGCCGGCAGCGCGCGCCTTACAGTTGCGGTAGATTTTAGGACCACAAATCAAACCGCTGATTTTGCATCATTCTGCCTGCTGCACGCCGCGCCGGCAACCGCCGGACATGAAGACCGCACCTGTAACTTCCTACAGTTGACAGGCGCGTTTGTAAGCATACAGTCAGTTTCGACGCCCGAACCGGGCGCGTCTTCATCCCATGCCTTGGGGGAGGAACGATGAAGATCCTCATCATTGACGACCATCCGCTGATCCAGGAAGCCCTGAAGCACGTCCTCGCCGCGCTCGATCCGACGCTCGAGCTCGTCCAGGCGCAGGACGCGTCCGATGCGCACGCAGCGCTGTCGCGCGAGCCCGATACCGATCTCATCCTGCTCGACCTCGCACTGCCCGGTTGCGATGGGTTCGAGCTGCTCGCGGACTTGCGCCGGGAATGGCCCGGGATGCCGGTTCTCGTTCTGTCGGCCACGCACGATAGCGAAACCGTCGAGCACGCGCTCGATCTCGGCGCCATGGGTTTCATCCCCAAGACCGCCAACACCCGCGTGTTACTCGACGCGCTGCGGCTGGTGCTGTCGGGAGGCGTCTACGTGCCCGCGGAATCGACGCAGGCCAACAACGCGTTACGCCCCCGGTCGGTAACCCGGCCCGAGCAGCTCGGGCTCACGCTACGGCAGGCGGACGTGCTAAAGCTCCTCGTTCAAGGCAAGCCGAACAAGCTGATCTGTCGCGACCTGCGGCTCTCCGAGGGAACCGTGAAAGTGCACGTCAGCGCGATCTTGCGCGCGCTCAACGTACGCAATCGCACGCAGGTCGTCATCGAGCTCGCGCGTCGCGGCGTGCGCCTCGACCCGCCCGCCGCGCGCGTCCGCTGACGCGAGCGACCCCTCTCGGCATCATGCCTTCGCCGACCGCGCTCAATCCGCGGCTCATCCGACGCGCCCGCGCCGACCAGATTGCGACGCTATTCACGCAGTGGGGGCGCACGACGTCGTCGATGGTGCTGGGTGGATTGATCCTGTGCGCGGTGATGTGGAATGTCGCGCCGCATGACGAGCTCGCGCTGTGGCTCGCCGCGATCCTCGCCAACCAGGCCTGGCGTTACAAGCTTACGCTACGTTATCGCGCCGCTGCGCCTGGGCTGGCGGAGCGCGAGCGCTGGGGACGCCGGTGGGCGGCCGGCTCAACGATTGCCGGCGCCCTTTGGGGCGCCGCCGGGGTGCTCTGGTTTGCGCATGGCGACATCGGCCATCAGGCGCTGCTGATCGTCTGTCTTTTCGGAGTGATCATGGGCGGAATCAACCTCACCTCGGTTTACAAGCCGACGCTGTATGGTTTCGTCCTGCCTACGCTCGCGCCGCTGATCCTGCGCGTCGCTCTCGAGGGCGATCAGCTTCACGCCTTCATCGCCACCGTGCTGCTGGTCGTGCTCGCCTTTATCCTGCGCTTCGGCCACAACCTCAACAATCTGATGACACAATCCTTGGCGATCCGTTACGAGAACATCGACCTCATCGACCTGCTCCAGGCGCAGACGGCCGCGGCGGATCGCGCGCGCGGTATGGCCGAAGCGGCCAATCGCGGCAAAACGCAGTTTCTGGCGGCGGCGAGCCACGATCTGCGCCAGCCGCTGCACGCGGTGGGTCTGTTCGCGGCGGCGCTCTCCGCGCGCGTGCACGATGGCCGCGTGCGCAACCTCGTCAATAGCATCAACGCGTCGATCGAGGCGCTGGAAAGGCTGTTCAGCGCGTTGATGGATGTCTCGAAGCTCGATGCCGGCGCGGTAGCGCCCAAGCGGACAGCATTCCCGCTC
>VBCS01000039.1 GCA_005888955.1 Betaproteobacteria bacterium | reverse complement strand
CCGGCGCGACCCGCGCCGGCAACGGCGCCGGCCCAAGCTCGAGCGGAGGATGACGCACACGGCGGCTCACCGTCCATGTCGTCCGCCGCGGTCAGCGATGCGCAACTCATTGCCCGTGTCCTGGTCCAGGACGACCGCCATGCGTTCGGCGAGCTTGTGCGACGCCATCAGTCGGCGGTGCGGGCGTGTTTGCGCAAGCTTACCGGCGGCAATCATGCGCTGGCCGACGATCTAGCCCAGGAGACGTTCTTGCTCGCGTACCGGAATCTCAAATCGTTTCGACAGGAGGCGAAGTTCTCCACCTGGCTCTATCGGATTGCATACAACGCCTTCCTTGCCGACTTGCGGAAGACCAAGGAATTGCCGCTTCCCGACGACGAGGACGCCGACGATGTCGCCGCATCTGCCGACACGGTGGCGCCTGTCGCGCGAACCGCGGCGCCCCGCGTGGACCTTCAGCGCGCGATGGCGGTGCTGTCCGACGCCGAGCGGGCCGCCATCGTCCAGTGCTACCATAACGACCTGTCACACGAAGAAGCGGCTTTCGTGCTCGGGTGCCCGGTTGGAACGGTGAAGACACATATTCTTCGGGCGAAGCAGAAGCTGAAGGCCCGGCTGGGCGCTTGGGCGCCCGAAGGTTGAAGATGGTCAAGAATCACGCGGACGCAGATGACGGCTGGCTCGAACAGGCGCTCGAGGCCGATGCTCGCGAGCATGCGGCTGCGTATGTCACCGACGATGGATTCACAGCCAAGGTGATGGCGCGGCTGCCGGCGCCGGCGACTCTCCCCGCCTGGCGCCGCCCGGTCTTGGCGCTCCTTTGGCTGATCGCCGGGAGTGCCGTTGCGGTGGCGCTGCCGGAGCTTTTCTACGATGTCTTTCGCAACCTCGTCGCGATGGTCGTCGGGCAGCCATTGACGCTGTCGCGGATCGCCGTCGTGATCATTCTGCTCGGCGCCACGACGTGGAGCACGGTCGTCTACGCGATGCGTGCAGAGTAGCTGTGGCTAACGCACGCGACGCCGCTAATCCGTCAGCTTGAATTCCACCTCGATTTCCCCGACGTACTTTTCTCCGTCCGCCTGAAACTTCCATTGCAATAGCGCGTCGATCACCGCGCGGTCGAATACCCGCGCCGGATTCGCTTCGACGATCTTCACGTCGGTGACGTTGCCCTTTTCGTCGATATTCAGGCGCGCGATGACCCGACCGCTGTCGATATTCTTGCGTCTCGCCTCGCGCGGGTATTCGGGGCTGACGCGCGAAATCGGTACGATGCCTTTGCGTACCGCGGGCTTCGGCGGCGCCGGCGGGGGCGGCGGCGCTACGACCGGCGGGGCGATCACCGGCGGCTCGGGCGGCGGCGTGGGGGTCACGGCCGAGATGACGGGCTCCTGCGATATCGTCGGGACCGGTATGTCCGGCGGCGGAACGTAGGGTTGCTGCGGCGGCGGCGGAACCTTCGGAATCTCGATTTTCTTCGGCGGTGGCGGAGGGGGCGGCGGTGCCTTGATCTCTTCGAGGATCGTGGCGGTAAGCGGCTTCTTGATCACCTCCACCGCCCTGCGCGCGAGCCCGGTCACGAGTGCGTAGACCACCAATAAATGGATCAGAATGACGAACCCGATTCCGATCAAGTGCCGGGTCGGGTCTCTCTGTTGCCGTGCGAAATCCATTGCCTTTGGACTCCTGTCGCCTGCCGGCGTTCGCGCCGCCGCTTCCTCGCCTGCGTGGCGGCTCAGCTTAGCGTCGGCTGCAAGCGTCGATTCGCCGCAGCCTAGTCCTCGATGAATTGTTCGCTGCCGACGATGCCGATCTTGGTAAGGCCGAGCCGCTGCGCCGATGCCATCACGCCCGCGGCTACCGCGTATTTGGAGGCCTTGTCGGGACGCAGATGCACTTCAGGCTGCGGCACCTGGGCGGCAGCGGCCCGGATCTTGTCCTCGAGCGTCGCCCGATCCGGCACGACCTCGCCGTTCCAATAGGTCGTCCCGGCGCCGTCGATGTCGATCTTGACGACCTGCGGCAGGACTAAGGGCGGCGGCGGATTGCCTGTGGGCATGTTGAGATTGATCGCATGCAGCTGGATCGGGAGCGTGATGATGAGCATGACCAGCATCACCAGCATCACGTCGATCAGCGGCGTGGTATTGATGTCGATCATGACCTCCGGATCGCGCGATATGCCACCCGAGCCCACGTTCATTGCCATGGTGTATTCCTCGAAAAATAAGCTGCCAAGCGCGTCTCAGCCGCCGCGCGGCGGCGGCTCCGTGATGAAGCCGACCTTCGCAATTCCTGCCCGCTGGCAAGCATAGATGATCCGTCCGACGCCTTCGTAGCGCGCGGCGCCGTCGCCGCGGATCTGCACCTCGGGTTGCGGCGTGAGCACGGCGATCTTCTTCAACCTGTCGATGAGCGCAGTCGTGCTTTCCATCCGCAGATCGTTCCAGTAGATACGGCCGCCCGCGTCGACCGACAAGGTGATGTTCTCCGGCTTGGTCTCGCGGATCTCGTTGCGTTCCTTCGGCAGCTGGACCGGAATCGACGTGGTGACGACCGGGATCGTGATCAGAAAGATGATCAGCAACACCAGCATCACGTCGACGAGCGGCGTGGTATTGATGGTGGAGACCACTTCCTCGTCGTCGATCGAGGGGCCGACGCCCACCGGGGACGGAGTCTTCGGGGCACTGAGCAGCACGGCGTGCAGGTCGGCACCGAAACTGCGGACCTGGTCCATGGCGCTCTTGTTGCGGCGGATCAGCCAGTTGTAGCCGAGCACCGCCGGAACCGCCACCGCTAACCCAAGCGCGGTCATGATCAGCGCTTCACCTACGGGTCCCGCCACCTTGTCGATCGATGCCTGACCCGCGATGCCGATCGCGGTCAGCGCGTGATAGATCCCCCAGACCGTCCCGAAGAGCCCCACGAAGGGCGCCGTCGAGCCGACGGTGGCGAGAAAGGCGAGGCCGTCCTGCGTGCGGGCCTGCACGTTGTCGATCGCACGCTGAATCGACATGGTGATCCAGGTGTTGACGTCGACGCTGCCCTGCAATCCGACGTGCTTGCTGGTCGCCTCGAGCCCCGATTCGGCGATGAACCGATAGGGGCTGCCTTCCTTCAGACCCGCGGCGCCCTGGCGCACCGAAGGCGCGGTCCAGAACGATTTTTCCGCGGCGCGCGCCTGCGCGTTCATCTTGGTCTGTTCGTACACCTTGGTGCAAATGACGTACCAGCTTCCCATCGACATGATGACCAGGATCCCCAGGGTAATGCGCAAGACGATGTCGCCGCCCTTCCACATCGCTTCGAGGCCGTAGGGGTTCTCGACGACTTCGGTTACCCGGGTACTGCCTGCCGGCGCCGAAGGCGCCGCCGCAGGTGGAGTCCCCGTCGCGGATTCAGGCGGCGCAGCAGGTGCTGTCGCCGCCGGGGGCTGGGCTTGAGCCTGTGCCGCTTGCGGGACGACCGCTGAGGCAACGGCGACGAGCAGCGCCGCAGCCAGTGCGGTCAAACGGATCATCTTCAACATATTGTCTCCAGACAGATAGGTTTGTTCTAGGGCGAGCCCGACAGGCTGACGCATGCGGGCCTGGTTCCGGATATGGCCGGCAGTGGCCCAAATTGTTCCGACAGTGCCTCCGCGAAGCCGCTGCTGGTTGCAGTCTCTGGCCGGGCGCGCAAAACGCCTAAACGCATTGGCCCCGCCGTGTGGCGGGGCCAAGCTTTCCTCAGAAAGTCGCAGGATTCTACACAAAACCGCAGAAAAAAGTCCACCTCAAATGTAGGGCTGAAACCCGAGCGGCAGGTCGCACGAGGGCGATCCGACCCGGCGCCGGTGTGCGTCGGCCCGGCCGACTCGCAGCGTGCCCGGTCATTCGTCGATACGCGGCATCCGCCAGCGTGGATGCGTCGGCCGCCTTGTGCAGGTGCACAAGCCTCGGGCCAACCCGCTGCCGACCAGCGCTTGCACTTCGTCACGCGTCCGGCACGCTCGATCCTCGATTCGCGCGGTTTGTCGCCTGTGGCTTGAGGGTGTCGTTGGGCCTGCTACGATCCATCGTGACAGCAAGGCGGTACCGGCGACACGCCGCAAGAAATCGCGAATCCGGATCCCGGTTGCGACGCATCCAAAGGCAGAGCAGGAAGAATACGAACCAGGAGAAGGAACATGAACCGTTATCAAACCTCGACCCCCCGCGCGGCTCTCGTGATCGCCGCCATCGCTTTGACGGCGCTTACCATCGGTGCCTCGGTCATCGCACCTGCGAAGATCGATTCCGGAAGCCGAGAGCTTGGCCTATTTGCGGCGCGGAAGTCCGTTGCGCCGATGCCGACACCGGTCGTCATCGAGCCCGCGAGCATTGAGGTGGTTGCGGCCCGCGAGCCGGCGTTCATTTCGGTACATGTCCGTAGCGTCCAACCGAAGCGCAAGCAGCAGATCTGAAGCGTATCGATCGTCGACGGCGCCGCCCTCCGCTTGGGTGTCGGCCTCATGCGCCGACTCGCCTGGTCACACCCGGCCCTGCGGGCCGTGCCGCTACTCCCCGGCTCGCGTCGCTACTTCACCAATGGAATGTTCGCGGCTACATCGTAGGCTTGGACGGCGCGGATTTTCGATTCGAGCTGCAGGTAGCGCGCCGCCTTCTTCGGCGGCAATATCCTCGTCGGCACGCCCCTCATCAGGCGATTGTGGAGCGTTCGCCGGGCCTTGATTTCCACCTCGTCGGTGGCGACCAGCTCGTTCGCGAGATTTCTGGCATAGAGATCGGAAATTGGCTTGTCCAGCGCGATCAACGCTTCAACTGCAACGACACGCCGCTCGTTTGCCGAATCGACAATCCGCTGGTAGTTGTCATAGATCGGCCAGAATCTTTTCGCCTCGGCGGGGGTCAGCTTGAGCGTCGATGCCACGAACGCTTTCTTGTCGGCACGGACGGCCGCGCGCAACGCTTGCATATCGGTCACGTCCGCGATCTTGTCTTCGGCCCATGCGGACTGCACCGCAATCATCGCGGCGAAGAACAGGACGGCGGCAAAGTTTTTCTTCATCGTTTTCCCTCGATGTCGGTTGCGGTCAATGCCATGCGGCGGGTCCCAAATCTGTCGGACACGCCGCAGGAAAGCGCGGGTTCGCGACTCCGCAGCAGAGCGCGCAGCGGCTCCGTAGTTGGTCGCGGGAGGCGCACCCCTTAGTAATTTCGGAGCGATGCCGCGTCCCTTCCAGCGCGTCTTTTAGCATATTTTTTGCTGCGCGGGTTTTGGGGCTCGATGGGCCCTCGGCCTCGCGCCAAGGTCATCCGGCGCGGGGAACCACGACGACCAACCGTGTTTAGACTTCGCGTTGCGCGACGCACGACCGGCAGCGCGGCGTATCAAATTGCGCGCGCAGGCAACCCGCGGGCGCAAGCGCGGAATGCGGGTCCGATACTGGGCGTACCTTTATTGCTCCTGGCGGTCGCCTATACCGGGTTCCTCAGCGATGCTTGACTGCTTCGAATTCCTTGATGCAGTCGGCCGCCCATCGCTTGGAGATGGTCTCAAACCAGAAGCTGTCCGAAACGCTGGTCGTCCTGATGAGGTCTCTTCTCTCTATACCCTTCGTTTCGCGAGCTGTGCGATGGTCGACCACACGCCCGAGGAGCATTCCGGTGGAAGCGTCGCGCGCCTCGAGCAGCAGGGTCGCTTCCCCCGCGTCCTTGGTAAACGATTTGGTGGTCCCCGGCGATAGATCTTCGGCCGCGTTGATGTAAAGATCGGTAATGCTTGGCGACAGGCGCAGTACACCGGGTCCGGGGGCCGCGGCGATTTCGTAGCCCCGTGCCTTGAACGCCTCGGCTAAGGCACTTTGCATCGCTGAAGCCGTGTCGTCGGCGAGGCGCTGCGCGTCAGCTTCCCGCAGCCGGCGCGTCACGCCGTGTAGATCGGGAGAATCCTTGTTCCAGTCTTTGCGGAACGTAACCTGGGCCGGGTCGATCACGATCTTGCGATAGCTGGCCAAATCCGCATTCGGACGCAGATAGAGCTCATCGAGATTCCAG
>VBCS01000245.1 GCA_005888955.1 Betaproteobacteria bacterium | reverse complement strand
TGCGCCGGAATTCTTCGAGCGCGATCGGCCGAGCCCGCTCGCGAAACACCGCAACACCGATCACGCCGACGTTATCCGGACGACCGGTGCGCGCGGCGTAAGAATCGGGCAGTGCGGTGAAGTAGAACGCGGCGGTGCGCGCCATGCTCTTGCGCCAGCCCGCGATGTCGGCACTCTCGTAAGGCGCGAGCACGTAGCCGGATTGCTGCGGCGATGCCGTGTCGCCGGTGATGACGTTGACGCCGTCGACGCTCATCACCGCGAGGACGCGACCGCTTCCCCCGTTGCGCACCCGGATCGTGTATTCGTTGCCGGGCTTGCCGACGACATAGCGCCGCCCCTGATGCCAGTACAGCGGCAGCACGCGACCTTCGCTGCGGTCGACGATCTCGACACTCGCCTGCGTCTGCGGCAGGATTCCTTGCGCTTGGCTGTCGGCAACAAACATCGCCGCGGCGAAGGACGCGGCGAGCGCGACGCCGAGCATCGAACGTTTCATTGCTTGCAACATGGTTTCTCCTTGCCGCAGCTCGATCGGTGCGGTTCAGCCTATTAACGGCGCAGGCGCGGCGCCGGGGTTATTCGCCTCGCGTGCGATAATTCGCCTCCCGGCCGAGGACGTCGCAGGGACGGAACTCGAACCATGCAGGATCTCCAACACCTTCCCGCGCTGGTCGCATGGTGCGCGTTCGGGCTCGCGGTCGTATTCGGCGCGGTGGCGAACCGTGTCAACTTCTGCACCATGGGCGCGGTGACCGATCTAGTCACCATCGGCGACTGGCGGCGCATGCGCATGTGGCTGCTCGCGATCGCGGTAGCGATCACCGGCGTGGCATGGCTTGAGGCGACCGGGCTCGCCGATCCGGGCAAATCGATTTACACGACGGCGCAGGTCGCATGGGCGTCGCACCTTGTCGGCGGATTTTTCTTCGGCTTCGGCATGACGCTTGGCTCGGGTTGCGGCAGCAAATTGCTGGTCCGCGCGGGCGGGGGCAGTCTCAAGTCGATCGTCACGCTGGTCGTGCTCGCGATCGCGGCGTACATGACGCTGAAAGGCTTGTTCGCCGTGTGGCGTGTCAACACGCTCGACACCCTGCGGCTGGATACGAGCGCTTTTGGCGCCGCACATTCCGACCTGGGTAGCGTGGTCACCGCATTGGGCGGCGGAGGCTCGGTCAAGCTTGCGTTGTCGCTTGCGATAGCCGCGGCCGTCGCGGTCTTCGTGCTGGCGAGCCGCGATTTTCGCGAGAGCCGCGAGATGATCGCGGGGGGCCTCATCATCGGCGCGATCGTCGCCGGCGGGTGGTACGTCACCGGGCACCTCGGGCATCTCGCGGAGGACCCCCGGACATTGGAAGAGGCGTTCATCGCCACCAACTCGGGAAGGCCGGAGTCGTACAGCTTCGTGGCGCCGGTCGCCTATACGCTGGAACTTCTGCTACTGTGGAGCGATCAGTCGCGTATCGTCACGTTCGGCATCGCCGGAGTCCTGGGCATGGCAGCCGGATCGGCGGCAATGGCGCTGGCGACCCGTACCTTTCGCTGGGAAGGGTTTGCATCGACCGAGGATCTGGTCAACCATATCGTCGGTGGTGTGTTAATGGGATTTGGAGGCGTGACGGCGCTGGGTTGTACGATCGGGCAGGGCCTTACGGGCATTTCGACCCTGGCGATCGGCTCTTTCATCGCCTTGGCGGCAATCATCGCCGGCTGTGCGACGGCGCTGAAATATCAGTACTGGCGGGCGGGTTAGGCCGCCGATGAAATGGGATCCATGATCGTTTACGACCTGATTTGCGGGCGTCAACACCGATTCGAGGGCTGGTTTGCCTCAGCGGAAGACTTCACGCGCCAGCGCGAACGGACATTGATCCGCTGCCCGCTATGCGACGACGGGGCGATCGAGCGCCGGCCATCCGCGAACGTCCAGGTCGGCCGCGCCACCGTGCCTGCCGAAGATCGCGCCGAGGACGGGAAGGAAGTCGCCGTCGCCGGCGGCGATGGACACGTGCTCAAGGTCATGCGCCGGTTGATCGCCGAAACCGAAAACGTCGGCCGCGCTTTTCCGGAAGAAGCGCGCAAGATTCATTACGAAGAAGCTCCGAAGCGCGGGATTCGCGGTCAGGCCACGCCCGACGAAGCCGAGGCGCTGCGCGACGAAGGGATCGACTTCATGTCGCTGCCCAGCGTTCTCACTCGCGATTTGAATTGACGGGTAATCGCGCGCGTTTTTGCGCGGACGCGTACGATTAGCTATAATTCGCGCCCTTCGGCGGGCCGTTAGCTCAGGTGGTAGAGCAGCGGACTTTTAATCCGTTGGTCACTGGTTCGAGTCCAGTACGGCCTACCGCTGCCCAGCGTTCTCACTCGCGATTTGAATTGACGGGTAATCGCGCGCGTTTTTGCGCGGACGCGTACGATTAGCTATAATTCGCGCCCTTCGGCGGGCCGTTAGCTCAGGTGGTAGAGCAGCGGACTTTTAATCCGTTGGTCACTGGTTCGAGTCCAGTACGGCCTACCAGTGCGCGGGCAAAGGCCTCTCCGACAGCAAGCGCTTCCTTGTCGCTCTCGCCGCGCCGGGCATCGATTCCTTTCCACGTGCGGGATTCGTCGTGCGCCATTGGCTAGGTTCTCTAAGATCGATTTCGGCGGCCGTGCTTGTCGCGGCGTACGCCGCGACCGCGGTTGCGGTTGGGCCCGCACCGGAGGCGCGGCAGGACGTACCCCGGCGCGGGCTCCTTTACGAGATCCGGACCGGTGCGAGTACGGTTTACCTATTCGGGACGCTGCACGTCGGCAAGCCGGAGCTCTATCCCTTGAGCAGGCAGACGAATCTGGCGCTGGCGGCTTCGGAACGGCTCTACCTGGAAGTGAGCCTCACGGATGCAACCAGCGTCAACGTCGATACCGCGGCGGCCGCGATGTACGGAGACGGAATCTCCCTCGGTCAGAAGCTGCCTGCGGCACTCATGGAGAAGGTCAGCGCAAGGCTTGCCCGGTATCAGTTTCCGCAAGAGCTCGCCTTGAAGATGAAGCCGTGGATGCTGGGACAAACGCTCCTGCTGCTCGAG
>VBCS01000244.1 GCA_005888955.1 Betaproteobacteria bacterium | reverse complement strand
GCTTCCGGCCAAAGTTTCTCGTCGCGGCTGGTGGCGTGGAGAAAGACAGCGTAGGGCGCGTCGGGGGCCAAGGTTAGCGGCGGCGGAACGAGATCGAAGTGCGGTTCGCCCTCCGGCTTATACCCGAACGCGCGGCCCGCGAGACGGCGACAGCGATCGATAAGATGTTGCCGCGGATCGATGCGGTAGGTATGGCGGTAGAGTAGCGTGGCCATCGGCTCGCGCACGCTCGTCCGATCCGGGCCGTGCACCGGGCCGCGCGCGAGCCAGGCGATCAACGCGCCTTTGACCTGCTCCTGCAGATCGATGACCGCATCGTAGCGTTCGCGAACGAGTTCATGGCGGAATGCGCTAAGCTCGCGCCACGTCGAGCGTGAAAGCACGCGATGCCGCCAGCGCCGCAATGCGACCGTTATGACGCGGCGCACGCCCCGGTTCAGGCGCACCAATGTGGTAAACGGCTCTTCGGCAACCCAGTCGACCGCGAGCCCCGGACGGTGATGGTGCAGGTCGTGCACGATCGGCAGCGCATGCACGATATCGCCCAGCGACGACGGGCGGATGATCAGCGCGCTGGTCATCGCGGAACTGCCATGTCGCGCTCTTCCGCGGTGCGGTTGCATGGGCGAGGACGGCGGATGGCTTGCGGGCGGGTTTGCACGTAGAATTAGCGGCCGCGGGCTTGTGAGCAAGAATAATCGCCGCGCGCTTTCTCGTTCGAGGCGATGTCCGATCCGCTTCCCCCGCTCGCCCTTTCGCTCGTCGTGATCACGCGCGATGCCGCGGCACAACTCGCGGACTGCCTCGCTTCCGCCGCGTTTGCCGCCGAAGCGATCGTCGTCGATTCCGGCAGTCGCGATGATACCGTAGATATCGCCCGCCGCTCCGGCGCGCGCGTCGTCGCGCAGTCGTGGCTGGGCTTCGGGCCACAGAAGAACTTTGCGGTCGCGCAAGCCGCGCACGATTGGGTCCTGTGCCTGGACGCGGACGAGCGCGTGTCGCCCGAGCTCGCGGGAAGCATCCGGAGTGCCTTGCAGGCGCCGCGATGCAAGGCTTACGCAATGGCGCGCCGGAATCGCTTTCTCGGCCGCTGGCTTGCACATGGCGAGGGATATCCGGACTGGAACCTGCGGCTGTTTGATCGGCGTCATGCGCGCTGGAGCGAGGACGACGTGCACGAGCATGTCGTCGGCGATGGCGACGTAGGTCGCCTCGAGGGAGATCTATTGCACGCGTCGGCGGAGTCGCTCGACGCCTATCTCGCCAAGCAGAATCGCTACACGAGCTTGCAGGCGGAAGCGATGCACGCCCGCGGCGAGCGCTTTTCCTTCGTGCGCCTCGTGTTCTCGCCGCTGGTCCGATTCCTGCGCTTCTACTTGCTGCGCGCCGGATTTCTCGATGGCACCGCGGGCCTTGTGCACATCGCCATCGGAAGCTTCTCGAGCTTCTGCAAGTACGCGAAGCTCCGTGCGCTGGAGCAGGCGGAGCGAGCGCGGTGACGGCGCGCAAGCGTGTGCTCGTCACAGGGGCGGCCGGGTTCATTGGCATGCATCTGGCGCTGCGCCTCAAGCGTGACGGCGCCGACGTCGCCGGAGTCGACAGCTTCGATCCGTATTACGACATCGCGCTCAAGCGCGCTCGCGCCGGGCAGCTCGCCGCCGCGGGCGTGCACTGCGATACGCTCGATCTCGCCGAAGGCGCCGCGACCCTTGCATTGTTGCGCGACGGGGGCTTCTCGCACGTCGCGCATCTCGCGGCGCAGCCCGGCGTGCGCTACTCCCTCGTCAATCCCGGCGCGTATCTGCGCAACAACGTCGATGCGTTCGGCGCCGTGCTCGAAGGATGTCGTCACGCCGAGGTCGCGCACCTGGTCTATGCATCGAGCTCGAGCGTCTACGGCGCCAATCACACGCTACCGTTCTCCGAAGACCAGAACGTCGACCATCCGGTGAGCCTTTATGCGGCGACCAAGAAGGCCGACGAGCTGATGGCGCACAGCTACAGCCATCTGTACGGGCTGCCGAGCACGGGGCTGCGCTTCTTCACCGTTTACGGGCCGTGGGGCCGGCCGGACATGGCGCCGATGTTGTTTACCCGCGCCATTCTCGCCGGCGAGACGATCAAGGTATTCAATCACGGCGACATGCAGCGCGATTTCACCTACGTCGACGACATCGTCGAGGGTGTGGTACGGGTACTCTCCCGCCCGCCACGCGGGGATTCCCCGACCGGCGCACCCTACGCGATCTACAACATCGGCAACCATAAGGCCGTGAAGCTGGAAGAATTCATCGGT
Organism: Betaproteobacteria bacterium; assembly: GCA_005888955.1. GTDB lineage: Bacteria > Pseudomonadota > Gammaproteobacteria > Burkholderiales > Casimicrobiaceae > PALSA-1003. Next base: position 2,754 of record VBCS01000244.1, on the reverse strand, counting down.
GAGCTGGAACGGCTCCTGGGTCGGCGCGCGGTCAAGGAATATCTGCCGCTGCAGCAGGGGGACGTGCCGGCGACTTTCGCGTCGATCGAGCGCCTCGCCGCCGCGACGGGATTCGCGCCGACGACGCCGCTCGCCGAAGGGCTGTCGCGCTTCGTCGCGTGGTATCGCGAGTATTACGGCGGCGCCGAGCCGGCTTCCAGCGCGTGATAGAATTCGCGCCCCTCCGACAGGAAATCGACCGATGATTCTGGTCACCGGAGGCGCCGGCTTCATCGGCGCCAACTTCGTCCTCGACTGGTGCGCGGCAGGCGAAGAGCCGGTCGTCAATCTCGACAAGCTTACCTACGCCGGCAACCTGGGCAACCTCGCCGCGCTGAAAGGGAATGCGCGGCACCTGTTCGTCCGCGGCGACATCGGCGATCGCGCGCAGGTCGAGGCGCTGCTGTCTGTGCACCGGCCGCGGGCCGTGCTCAATTTCGCGGCCGAGAGCCATGTCGATCGCTCGATTCACGGACCGACCGAGTTCATCCAAACCAACGTCGTCGGCACGTTTGCGCTGCTCGAGGCGGCCCGCGCCTATTGGAGCGCATTGCCGGAGCCCGAGCGCTCGCGCTTCCGTCTGCTGCATGTGTCTACCGACGAAGTGTACGGCTCGCTCGGTCCCCACGATCCGGCGTTTTCCGAGACGACGCCCTACGCGCCGAACAGTCCCTACGCGGCCTCGAAGGCCGCTTCCGATCATTTGGTCCGCGCGTACCGCCACACCTACGGGCTGCCCACGCTTACGACCAACTGCTCGAACAATTACGGTCCGCGGCAGTTTCCGGAAAAGCTGATCCCGCTGATGATCCATAACGCGGTCACCGGCAAGCCCCTGCCGGTGTACGGCGACGGGCTGAACGTCCGCGACTGGCTCTATGTCGGCGACCATTGCGCGGCGATCCGTACTGTGCTCGAGCGCGGGCGCGCCGGCGAGACGTACAACATCGGCGGGGGCGCGGAGATGACGAACATCGAAGTCGTGCGCGCGCTGTGCCGGATTCTCGCCGAGCTCAAGCCAGGGCGCGAGTACGCGGCACAGATCACGTTTGTCAAAGACCGCGCGGGCCACGACCGCCGTTACGCGATCGACGCCGCCAAGGTCCGGCGCGAATTGGGCTGGGCGCCGGCGGAGACCTTCGAGTCGGGGCTCGTACGCACGGCGCGCTGGTACCTCGACAACGAGGCTTGGCTCGCGGCGGTTACGAGCAAGGAATACCAGACGTGGATCTCGCTTAACTACGCCGGTGCGACGATTCCCGCATGAGCGCGCGCAAAGGCATCATCCTCGCAGGCGGGTCGGGGACCCGTCTGTACCCGGTGACGCAGGTGATCTCGAAGCAGCTGCTGCCGGTCTACGACAAGCCGATGATCTACTATCCGCTGTCGACGCTGCTACTGGCGGGCATCCGCGACATCCTGCTCATCTCGACGCCCGAGGATACGCCACGCTTCGCGCAGCTGCTCGGCGACGGTGCGCAGTGGGGCATCCATCTATCGTACGCGGTGCAGCACTCGCCGGACGGACTCGCCCAGGCATTCATCATCGGCCGGGAATTCGTCGGCAACGGTGCCTCCGCGCTGGTGCTCGGCGACAACATCTTCTACGGTCACGAGTTGCAGCCGCTCCTCCAGCGCGCCGACTCGCGCACCGCGGGCGGCACCGTCTTCGCCTATCCGGTCGCTGACCCGGAACGCTATGGGGTCGCCGAGTTCGATGCGGGCGGACACGTGCTGAGCCTGGAAGAGAAACCGCAGCAGCCGAAGTCGCGCTACGCGGTGACCGGGCTGTATTTCTACGACAACCAGGTGCTCGATATCGCGGCTTCGCTCAAGCCTTCCGCGCGCGGCGAGCTCGAGATCACTGACGTGAACCGGAAGTACCTCGCGCAAGGCGAGCTTGCAGTCGAGGTGATGGGTCGCGGCATGGCCTGGCTCGACACCGGCACGCACGAGACGCTGCTGGAGGCTTCCCAGTACATCGAGACGATCGAGCGCCGGCAGGGCCTCAAGATCGCCTGCCCGGAGGAGATCGCTTATCGCCAGGGATACATCGACGCGGCGGCGCTCGAGAAGCTCGGCGACGCGATGGCGAAGAACGCATACGGCCGCTATCTCCTGAGCCTCCTGCGCGAGCCGCTGATCCGCTGAGTCGCGCGGTCGGTCTTCTACGCTGCGTCCCGATATCGCCGTGAAGATCACGTCCACCGCACTGCCCGACGTGCTCCTGATCGAGCCCCGGGTTTTCAACGACGATCGCGGCTTTTTCTTCGAAAGCTGGAACAAGCGCGTGCTGGCGGCGGCGGGGCTCACGGCGGAGTTCGTGCAGGACAACCACTCGCGTTCGTCACGCGACGTCCTGCGGGGGCTGCACTACCAGATCGAGCACGCGCAAGGCAAGCTCGTGCGCGTGTGCGCCGGCGAGGTGTTCGACGTGGCCGTCGACATCCGCAAAAGCTCGCCGACTTTCGGCCGCTGGACGGGCATCACGCTTTCGGCGCAGAACAAGCAGATGCTGTGGATCCCGCCGGGATATGCGCACGGTTTCCTCGTGCTCTCCGACGCCGCCGAGTTTCTCTATAAGACGACCGACTACTGGTACGCGGAACACGAGCGCACACTGCTGTGGAACGATCCAGCGCTGGGGATCGTGTGGCCGCTGGCCCGGACGCCCGCGCTGGCCGCGAAGGACGCTGCCGGGCGACCGCTCGCGCT
>VBCS01000243.1:7017-10581 GCA_005888955.1 Betaproteobacteria bacterium | reverse complement strand
GCAGGCCGAACACGACGAGGCGGCGCGGGCGATCCTGCTTTCGGCCGACGCCGCGCTCCTCGACGCCGTCGCAGCGAGTATTGCGCGAGCGCTCCCGGCAATGCCGCGCAGGGACATCATCGCCCAGGCGCTGGCACGTCACGGTGCCTTGATACGCGTGAGGGATCTGGACGAAGCCTGCACGATCGCCGACCGGATCGCGCCGGAGCACCTCGAGCTTGCGGTCGCCGACCCCGAAGCATTGCTGCCGAAGCTCTCCAACGCCGGCGCGATCTTCCTCGGACACCACAGCTCCGAGGCGATCGGGGATTATTGCGCCGGCCCGAACCACGTGCTGCCGACTGCGCGCAGCGCACGTTTTTCCTCGCCGCTGGGTGTGTACGATTTCCAGAAACGCAGCAGCGTGATCGGCGTATCGGAGGCAGCCGCGCAGATCCTGGGCCGCACCGCGATGACGCTCGCGCGCGGCGAAGGCCTCACCGCACACGCGCGAAGCGCGGAATACCGCCTAAGGTCCCTATCCGAGTGATGTCGGCGACCTGCTCGACTCTTCGTACGCAATGACAGGCCCCTCACCCGTATCCTCTCCCCGCAAGCGAGGCGAGGGAAGAGCGCCTTCCGCCGCCGGCTTTGTCGCCGCGGTCGTGCGGCCTGAAATCCGTGCGCTCTCGGCCTATGCGGTCGCCAGGGCCGAAGGCATGATCAAGCTCGATGCGATGGAGAATCCCTATCCGCTACCGGCGGGCGTTCGCACGCGGCTTTCCGAGGCGCTCGCCCGCGTTCCGATCAATCGCTACCCGGACGGTGGGGCGCATGCGGCCAAGGGCGCGCTGCGGCGCGTCTTTTCCATTCCGGTCGACCAGGATTTGCTGCTTGCCAACGGCTCCGACGAATTGATCCAGATCATTACGTCGGCGCTGGCGTGCCCCGGTGCGGCGATGCTGGTGCCGGAGCCATCATTCGTCATGTACCGCATGAACGCACTTTACGCCGGCATGCGCTTCATCGGCGTGCCCCTCGGAGACGATTTCCGCCTCGATCGCGCCGCGATGCTCGCCGCAATCGAGCGTGAGCGTCCGGCGCTCGTCTACCTCGCGTACCCGAACAATCCGACCGGTAACCTGTTCGCCGCGAGCGACGTCGAGGCGGTGCTGCGAGCTGCGCCTGGACTCGTCGTCGTCGACGAGGCGTATTACGCGTTTGCGGACGCGAGCTTCCTGCCGCGGGTCGCCGAGTTTGCCAATCTGCTGGTGCTGCGCACGGTGTCGAAGGTCGGGATGGCGGGCATCCGCCTCGGCTATGCCGTCGCCGCGCCGGAATGGATCGCGGAGTTGAACAAGGTCCGTCAGCCGTATAATGTGAATGCGTTGACGCAAGCCGCCGCGGAGGCGCTCCTGACCGACACAGGCTGGATCGCCGAGCAGGCGGCCGCGATCCGCACCGGGCGCGCGAGGATCGAGACGGAGCTCAAGCGGTTGCCGGGCACGACGGTGTTTCCGACGCAGACCAATTTCGTACTCGTCCGCGTGACCGACGCGAACGAAATGTTCGAGGGCCTGAAGGCCCGCTGTATCCTGGTCAAGAACCTTCACGGCTGGCATCCGCTGCTCGCCAACTGTTTGCGGATCACGGTCGGGACAACGGAAGAAAACGACTTGCTGCTCGCCGCCTTGAACGAGCTCAACCGATGAACGACAGGAAGCCCGCCACACCCGCTTCGACCGGGCGCCGTGCCCGCGTCGAGCGTGCCACCAAGGAAACGACGATCGTCGTCGCAGTGAACCTCGACGGCAGCGGCCGCGCCGAGGTCGCGACCGGCGTCCCGTTCCTCGATCACATGCTCGACCAGGTCGCGCGACACGGCATGCTCGACCTTTCGGTGCAGGCGAAAGGCGATCTGCACATCGACGCGCACCACACGGTCGAGGACGTCGGCATCACGCTCGGTCAGGCGGTGAAGCAGGCGCTCGGCGACAAGGCCGGACTGACGCGCTACGGCCACGCTTATGTTCCGCTCGACGAGGCGCTGTCGCGGGTGGTCCTCGACCTATCCGGCCGTCCCGGGCTCGAATACCACGTTCCGTTCACACGCCCGATGATCGGTGCGTTCGACGTCGACCTCACACACGAATTTTTCCAGGGGTTCGTGAACCACGCCCTGGTCACGCTGCACGTCGACAACCTCCGCGGCCAGAACGCGCACCATCAGGCGGAGACCGTGTTCAAGGCTTTCGCCAAGGCGTTGCGCACCGCCGTCGCGCCGGACCCGCGTGCGACTGGCGTGCCGTCGACCAAGGGGGCGCTGTAAAACATCGCCGCCGGGCTGAGCGCCGTAGCTCGGGCTCAGCGCTTTAGCGCGATGGCCGGGTCGGCGTGGTGAACCGGCATCCTCCCGGGCTTCGCTTCGCTCAACCCAGGCTACGTCCCAATCTATGGCTGACATCGCCGTCGTTGATTACGGCATGGGCAACCTGCGCTCGGTCGCCAAGGCGCTTCGCTTCGTCGCGCCGCGATGCACCACTGTGGTGAGCTCCGATCCGGCCACGATTCGCAATGCGGCGCGTGTCGTGCTGCCCGGCCAGAGCGCAATGCCCGACTGCATGCGCTGCCTCAACGCCAGCGGCTTGCGCGAGGTTGTCCTACAAGCCTGCTCTGACCGTCCCTTCTTGGGGATCTGCCTCGGCCTGCAAATGCTGTTCGAAAACAGCGAGGAAGGACCCACTACCGGCTTGGGTGTTTTCGCAGGCCGTGTCGTGCGCTTTCGCGAAGCAGCGATGGTCGATAGCGGCGGCCGCCGGCTGAAGGTGCCGCATATGGGCTGGAGCCCGGTCCGTCGCGAGCAGGAGCATCCGCTGTGGCATGGCATCGATGACGGCACGCGGTTCTACTTCGCGCACAGCTACTACCCGGCACCCGACGACGTGGGTCTGACGGCCGCGACCGTCGCCTATCCGGCGGCGTTTACTTGCGCGATTGCCCGCGCTAATATCTTCGCCGTGCAGTTCCACCCTGAAAAGAGCCACCGCGCCGGTCTTCAGCTGCTCTCGAACTTCGTCGCCTGGAACGGGCGCGTCTGATCCAAGCTTTCGCGCGCCGGCGCGCATCTCGCGCGAACGCCGCGTTCCATCCGTCGAACGTCGCCACCCTAGCGACATCCTGTCGCCCTTCCGCCGCCATGCAGATCATTCCCGCGATCGACATCAAGGACGGTCATTGCGTGCGCCTCAAGCAGGGCGAAATGCAATCGGCAACCGTATTCTCGGAGGATCCGGCGGCGATGGCGCAGCACTGGCTTGAGCTGGGCGCACAGCGTCTGCACATCGTCGACCTCAACGGCGCGTTCGCGGGGAAGCCCAAGAATGAGCTCGCGATCCGCGAGGTCGTCAGCGTGATCGGCGAAGAGATCCCCGTGCAGCTTGGCGGCGGAATCCGCGACCTCGACACCATCGAGCGCTATCTCGACGACGGCATTACCTACGTGATCATCGGGACCGCGGCGGTGAAGAATCCCGGATTCCTGCACGACGCCTGCTACGCGTTCCCGGGACACATCATCGTCGGCCT
>VBCS01000243.1:0-6877 GCA_005888955.1 Betaproteobacteria bacterium | reverse complement strand
CCGCGAGCTGAAGATTCCCGTCATCGCCAGCGGCGGCATCAACAGCCTGAAGGACATCAAGGAGCTCGCCTGCTACGAGAGTGAAGGCGTCTCCGGTGCGATCGCCGGCCGCGCGCTCTACGAAGGCACGCTCGATTTCAAGGCGGCGCTCAAGGCGGCGAAGGGCAAGTAGGGCCGAATTCATTCGGCCGGGACGACCCATGCGGCGCAGTCGTAGGGCCGAATTCATTCGGCCGCTGCGCCAAGCCTTGCATCGAGGCGGAATGAATTCCGCCCTACAATATGCCATGGGCCTCGCCAAGCGCATCATTCCCTGCCTCGACGTCGCGAACGGGCGCGTCGTCAAGGGTGTGAATTTCGTCAACCTGCGCGACGCAGGGGATCCGGTCGAGGTCGCACGCCGGTACGACGAGCAGGGAGCCGACGAGTTGGCGTTCCTCGACATCCAGGCGAGCATCGAGACGCGCGCGCTGCTCTACGACATGATCGAGGCGGTCGCCGATCAGGTATTCATCCCGCTGACCGTGGGCGGCGGTGTGTCGCGAGTCGACGATATCCGCGCTCTGCTCAACGCCGGTGCCGACAAAGTCAGCATCAACACGGCCGGCGTAAAGAATCCCGCCTTGTTCGCTGAAGCCGCGAGCCGCTACGGCGCGCAGTGCGTCGTCGCCGCAATCGACGCGCGAGCCTCGGCGTCGGGCGGCTGGGAAGTCTATACGCACGGTGGGCGCAATCCGACAGGGCTCGACGCGGTCGATTGGGCACGGCGCGTAACGCAGCTCGGCGCAGGAGAAATTCTGCTGACCAGCATGGATCGCGACGGCGCGAAGACCGGCTTCGACCTCGCCTTGACGCGCGCCGTCACCGACGCGGTTGCGCCGTTGCCGGCCGAATTCATTCGGCCGGCAACGGCGCATGCTACGCCGCGTGCGAATGAATTCACACCTACGAAAGTCCCGGACTCGCCACGCCGGTTTCGTAGGGCCGAATTCATTCGGCCGGCAGCGGTAAAGGAATCGTTGCGTGCGAATGAATTCGCACCTTCGAGGTTACGCCGGCTGGTGCGCGAGGCGGGCCCGAATGGCTGACTGGCTCGACGCAGTGAATTGGAACGCCGATGGTTTGGTGCCCGCCATCGCGCAGGAGGCAGCCACGGGGGCGGTGCTCACGCAGGCGTGGATGAATCGCGAAGCGCTCGAACGTACCGCGGCCACACACGAGGCACATTACTGGTCCCGTTCGCGGCGCAGGCTCTGGCGCAAGGGCGAGACGTCCGGTCACGTGCAGCACGTGCGCGAAATCCGGCTGTCATACCGGCCGGCACCGCTGTTTCTTTCAGCGGCTCGAGGACGGCGCCTGGCGCGCGGTCGAACCGGTGCTCAAGGAACCGAGGACGATCTATGGCAAATGAGATATCCGAAAAGCCGGCTGGGCAAGCGCCCCGGCCGACGTGCGACGAAGTGCTGCAACGTCTCACCGCGACGATCGCCTCGCGGCGCGGCGCCGATCCGGCGACTTCGTACGTCGCGACGCTGTTCGCGAAAGGCGACGAGGCGATGATCAAGAAGATCGGCGAGGAAGCGACCGAAGCGGTCATGGCGGCCAAGGACGGTGATAGACTTCGTTTGACGGCCGAGATAGCCGACCTCTGGTTTCACTGCCTGGTCGTCCTGGTCAAGCATGGGCTGGGACCTGCGGACGTCTGCGCCGAGCTGGCGCGGCGCGAAGGCATGTCTGGGCTGCAGGAAAAGGCCGTGCGCATGTGACGGCGAGAGCCGGCGCCAATACGAGAGCCATGGACAACTGCATTTTCTGCAAGATCGCGCGAGGCGAGATTCCGTCCAAAAAAATATACGAGGACGAGGAGATTCTCGGTTTTCACGACATCAACCCGCAGGCGCCCGTCCACTTCATGCTGATGCCGAAAAAACACATTGCGTCGCTTGCCGACGCGACGATGGAGGACGCGGGAATGCTGGGCCGCCTTCTGGCGCTTTCGGGACGGCTCGCGCGCGAGCAGGGATCCCCGGACGGCTACCGCACGATCATCAACACGGGGCGCATCGGCCGCCAGGACGTGATGCACCTGCACGTGCATGTTATCGGCGGATCCGAGCCTTTGGGCAGAATGCTGCCCAAGTAAAGGAGAACCATCATGGGTGGACTGAGCATCTGGCACTGGCTGATCGTCCTGCTCGTCGTCGTGCTGATTTTCGGCACGAAGAAGCTGCGCAATATCGGCCAGGACCTCGGCGGCGCGGTGAAGGGGTTCAAGGAAGGCATGAAGAGTCCGGAAAGCGATGCGCCGGCACCGAGCGCCGAGGCGCCGCAGCAGGTCGTCGGTCAGACGATCGAAGGCGAAGCGAAGAAAGAGAAGACGCCTTGATGATCGCGCGTCGAGAGTAAACCCCTGCGTCACGCGCGGGACGGCGCATGTTTGACATCGGCTTTTCCGAGATTGTCGTCATCGGTGTCGTTGCGCTGATCGTCATCGGCCCCGAGCGATTGCCCAAGGTCGCGCGTACGCTGGGCCACATGTTCGGCCGCCTGCAGCGCTATGTGAACGAAGTCAAGGCCGACATCAATCGCGAGATGGAGCTCGACGAGCTGCGCAAGCTGCAGACGGAAGTGCAAAGCGCCGCGCGCGATATCGAGCAGTCGGTGACGCAGGCGACGCGCGACATGGAGAGCGGCGTGCGGTCGGTCGAGTCGCAGTTGAACGAAGCCGCAGCCGGCGCATCACCCATCGAAGCGACGGGCGCCCAGCCAGCGGGAAAGGAATCTGCCGTCGCGCCGGTGCATGCTCCGAACGCTGCGCCGGAGTCGCCACCCGGGGCGGCCGACACGCCGAAGCAGGCGTCGTTGCCCGGCTTCGAGCGCATCTGACCCGAAAGGGTCGTCGTTCGCCCGGCGTTACAATGGCGGCTGCGCCTCTCGCGCGCTTGCTTCCGCCATGAGCGAACCGTCTCCCACGCCCGAGAACACCCAGGAAACATTCATCTCGCATTTGATCGAGCTGCGCAGCCGGTTGCTGCGCTCGATCGTTGCGATAGTCGTGGTTCTCGTATGCCTCTTCCCATGGGCGAAGGATATCTACGCGGCGCTCGCCGCGCCGCTGCTTAAGGCACTGCCGCATGGGAGCACCATGATCGCGACCGACGTCACCGGCACTTTCCTCGTGCCGCTCAAGGTCACGCTGATGGCGGCGTTCCTGATCGCGCTGCCCTACGTGCTCTATCAGATGTGGGCGTTCGTCGCGCCGGGCCTGTACCACCACGAAAAGCGGCTCGCGCTGCCGGTGATCTTTTCGAGCGTGATTTTCTTCGCGCTCGGTATGGCGTTCGCCTACTTCATCGTGTTCCCGATCGCATTCGGGTTCTTCGCCGGCTACACGCCGACCGGCGTGCAGATAATGACCGACATCGACAAGTATCTGTCGTTCGTGCTCACGATGTTCGTTGCTTTCGGCATCACGTTCGAAGTGCCGGTCGTAGTCGTCGTGCTGGTGCGGCTCGGTGTCGTCAGCTTGGAGAAGCTCCGCTCGATCCGCGGCTACGTCATCGTCGGCGCGTTCATCGTCGGCGCGATCTTCACTCCGCCCGACGTGCTCTCGCAGGTGATGCTGGCCGTTCCGCTCTGGCTGCTCTATGAGCTGGGCCTGCTTGTCGCGCGCTTTGTCGCCGTGACCAAGCCGGAAACCGGTGTGGAGGAGAGCGAGCCGGCGAAGTAGGGCCGAATTTATTCGGCCGCGCCGGTCGATATGGCGTTCGCAGCGAATAAAATCGCGCGAGCGTTTTAGCCCGCCGGCTTTGGACGCTTGCCCACGATCACCGCCAGCTCGAAGGGCTTGCTGTCGCGCAGCACTTTCAGCATCGCTTGATGCCCCGGGGTCAAAGCCGCGATCTGCTGTAGCAACGCAGGCCCGTCGCGCGTCGGCCTGCCGTCGATCTCCAGCACCACATCCCGCACTTGCAGGCCGGCGCGGTCGGCGGGACCGTTCTTCAGTATGCCGCGGATGAGCACGCCATCGACGTCCTTCAGCGCGAACGCAACGGCGATTTCCGGCGTGAGCTCCTGCGGCTCGACGCCGAGCCAGCCGCGCGTCACCTCGCCGTCGCGGATGATCTGCTCGAGCACCGGGCGCGCGATCGATACGGGAATCGCGAAGCCGATGCCCTGCGAGCCGCCGTTCTGCGAATAGATCGCACTGTTGACGCCGATCAGATTCCCGCCGGAGTCGACCAGCGCGCCGCCGGAATTGCCCAAGTTCACCGGTGCGTCGGTCTGGATGAAATCCTCGAAGCGGTTGATGCCCAGATGGTTTCGACCCAACGCACTGACGATCCCGTGCGTCACGGTGTTGCCGAAGCCGAAGGGATTGCCCAGCGCCAGGACTGCATCGCCGACCTGAACGTTGTCGAGTTTGCCGAACGTGATTGCTGGCAGATCCTTGCCGTCGGCCTTGAGCACCGCAAGATCCGACTCGGGATCGCTGCCGCGCACGGTCGCGCGCAGGCGGCGGCCGTCGGCGAGCACGAGCTGGATGTCGTCGGCGCCCTCGATCACATGGTTGTTGGTGAGCACGTAGCCTTCGCTGCCGACGATCACGCCCGAGCCGAGGCTCGTCGCGCGGCGCGGCTCGCCCTCCGAGAGCCCCGGAAAGAACCGCCGCAACAGGGGGTCGTCGAGCAGAGGGTTTCGCTGCCGGACTTCCTTGCTGGTGTAGACATTGACCACCGACGGCATCGCCTTCCTCGCGGCGTCGGCGAGACTCTCGATTTTCGGCGCGGCAAGGCTCGGGACCATCTCCTGCACCAGCACGACGTTATTCTTGCCGGCGACGCGCGCGAGGATATCCGGCCGCAGCGTCGCAATGACGAACAGGGCCGCGACACAAACGGTGGCGACCTGAGCGAACAGCAGCCAGAATCGGCGGAGCATGGAGTGCTATATCGGGGCGGAGGCGCGAATGTCCATTATAGACGCCGGGCATACGCCCGCTGCGGCAATGCAACATAGGCGTGGAGGGCGCCGCGCCTCGGCAAAAGACGGCTCGTGTAAGGGACTGTTTTGAAGTAGCTTTTTCTCGAAATTTCAGCGCAAGCCTTTCGGCTGCCGGGGCAAATCATCTATAATCGCAAAGTTTGCGGCCGGGACCGGGGCAGTGGCGATGGAAGGCAGTGTAAACAGGGGGAAACGCCGGTTCCTGCTCGGCGCGACGACGGCAGTCGGCACGGTTGGCGTAATCGCGTCCGCAGTGCCCTTCGGCATGAGCTTCTGGCCCAGCGAGCGCGCCAAGTCGGCGGGAGTGCCAGTCGATGTCGATATCAGCAAACTCGAGCGCGGCCAGAAGATCAACGTCGAGTGGCGCGGCAAAGTCGTGTGGGTGATCCATCGCACGAAGGAAATGCTCGACGGCCTGCCCAAGCTCGATTCCAAGCTCGCCGATCCGAAATCCGCAATCGATCACCAGCCTCCCTACGCAAAAAACGAGTACCGCTCGATCAAGCCGGAAATCTTCGTTGCCGTCGGCATCTGCACGCACCTGGGCTGCTCGCCGACATTCCGCCCGGAAATTGCGCCTTCGGACCTGGGTGCGGACTGGCTCGGCGGTTTTTTCTGCCCGTGCCACCAATCCAAGTTCGATCTCGCTGGCCGCGTGTACAAAGGCGTTCCGGCGCCGACGAACCTCGTCATCCCGCCGTACAGGTTCCTCTCCGACACCCGGATCGTGGTCGGCGAGGACATCAAAGCCGCGTGACGAGCGCTGTCGACTGACCCAGAGCGAACCGATAAGCCAAGCAAAGGCCGGCCTGACATGCAAAGATTCCTGTCCTGGATCGACGATCGCTTTCCGCTGACCAAGCTGTGGGAGGACCAGTGGGGCAAGTACGTCGCGCCGAAGAACTTCAACTTCTGGTACTACTTCGGCTCGCTGGCGGCGTTCGTGCTGGTAATGCAGATCGTCACCGGCATTTTCCTTGCCATGAGCTACAAGCCCGACGCGACGAAGGCATTCGAGTCGATCGAGTACATCATGCGCGACGTGTCCGCCGGCTGGCTGATCCGCTACATGCATTCGACCGGCGCGTCGGCGTTTTTCGTGGTTGTCTACCTGCACATGTTCCGCGGCTTGCTTTACGGCAGCTATCGCAAGCCACGCGAGCTGCTATGGATTATCGGCTGCTTCCTTTACCTCGCGCTGATGGCCGAGGCGTTCTTCGGCTATCTGTTGCCCTGGGGGCAGATGTCCTACTGGGGCGCGCAGGTGATCGTCAATCTCTTCTCTACGGTGCCGTTCATCGGCGACGAGCTGGGGACCTGGATTCGCGGCGATTACACGATCTCCGACGTGACGCTCAATCGCTTTTACGCTTTCCACATTGTCGCAGTGCCCCTGGTGCTGCTCATCATCGACGCGGTACACCTGATGGCGCTGCACGAAGTCGGGTCGAACAACCCCGACGGCATCGAGATCAAGCAGCAGCCGAAGCAAGGACCTGGTCGGCGTCGTGTTCTTCCTGGTGATTTTTTCGATCGTCGTATTCTTCATGCCCGACGTCGGCGGCTATTTCCTCGAGGCCAACAACTTCATTCCCGCCGACCCGCTGAAGACCCCCGAGCACATCGCGCCCGTGTGGTACTTCACGCCGTACTACGCGATCCTGCGCGCGGTCCCGTCCTTCCTCGGCTCGCAGTTCTGGGGCGTGTTGGCGATGGTGGCATCGGTCGTCATCTTCATTTTCCTGCCCTGGCTCGACCGCGGGGCCGTTAAGTCGATCCGCTATCGCGGCTCTCTCTACAAGAGCTGGCTCGCGATTTTCGTCGTGTGTTTTCTGGTACTGGGCTACCTCGGCACGGTGCCGGTTACGATCTG
>VBCS01000240.1 GCA_005888955.1 Betaproteobacteria bacterium | reverse complement strand
CGCCCCGATCGGCCAGGTAGTGGCGGCCATGACGATGCGAACTTCATACCGCGATATCTTTCTGCTCGCCTGCTGCCAGGCGCTGCTGCTGGTCAACAATGCCAGCCTCATCGCGATGAATGGCCTGGTCGGTTATGCCCTGGCCGGCGACAAGGCATTCGCGACCGCGGGTGTTACGACCTTCGTGCTCGGATCGGCACTCTCGGCGATGCCCGCCGCGTTGTGGATGGCCAAAGTCGGCCGCCGGCGCGGTTTCATGACCGGTTCGATCGTCGCCGTCTTCGGCAGCGCGATTTGCGCGCTCGGACTGTGTTGCCTGGGCACGGCGATCATCGGCGTGTAGACGGCTTTCGGATTGCAGTATCGGTTTTCCGCGGCGGAAGTCGCCGCTCCGGAATTCAAGGCCAAGGCGATCTCGCTGGTGCTTGCCGGTGGCATCGCCGGCGGCTTTCTGGGGCCTGAGGCGAGTCACTGGGCAAAGGATCTGCTGCCGGTGCCCTTCCTCGGATCGTTTATCGTGCTGTCGGGAGTCGCGCTCATCGCTCTCGGCGTGCAGTCGCGGGTCCGGGTTCCCGCGCCGTCGGTTGCCGCCCGGGGCGGCGGCCGTTCGCTGTCCGAGATTGCGCGTCAGCCGGTGTTCGTCGTCGCCGTGCTGTCCGCCGCACTGGGCTATGGCGTCATGAACCTGCTGATGACGGCGACGCCGCTGGCGATGAGCTTCTGCGGTTATCCGTTCGCGGCCGCGGCATTCGTCATCGAATGGCACGTCGTCGGCATGTACGCGCCGGGCTTCGTTACCGGCAGTCTGATCCAGCGCTTCGGCGCCCTGAGGGTGATCGTTGCGGGCACGCTGCTGATGGCCGCCTGCGTGGGTGTCGCGCTCGCGGATAACCAGGTCGGGTATTTCTGGGCGGCGCTAGTCCTGCTCGGCGTCGGCTGGAATCTGATGTATACCGGCGGCACGACGCTGCTGACCGAGGTCTATACGCCCGCGGAAAAGGCGAAGACGCAGGGGCTCAATGATTTCATCGTGTTCGCGGTGATGGGCCTCTCGTCGTTTTCGGCGGGAGCGCTGATCGATGTCGCGGGCTGGGAACGCATGAATGCTGTGGCGCTGCCGTTCGTCGCCGTCGTGATGTTCGCCGCGCTGTGGCTTTTCGCGCTGCGCCGAAGCATCCGGCCGCCGCCGAAGGCAACCTGAGGCAACGCGGCGCTAATCCGCGCTAAGAGGGACTTCCGGCAATGGTGCAACTGGACAGCGATACGCTTCGCCCATGGGTCGGAAAAAGCGAGACGCGCGAGGACGTCATCGACGCGCGGCCGCTTGTGCTCCTGTCGGCGACGCTCGACCGCGACGACCTGCCGCCGCGCCCCGGAGACGCCGTGCCGCCGCTCTGGCATTGGCTGTATTTCCTGCCCGCGTATCGCCAATCCGAAGTCGGTCCCGACGGACATGCAAAGCGGGGAGGCTTCCTGCCGCCGGTGCCGCTGCCGCGCCGGATGTGGGCCGGCAGCCGCATCGAGTGGCATCGGCCGCTCGCGGTCGGCGCCACGGCCAGGCGCGATTCGCGCATCGTATCGGTGACGCCGAAGCGCGGACAGAGCGGCGAGCTCGTGTTCGTCGTCGTGCGGCACGAGATCTCGGTGGCCGGCGAGCTTGCGTTGACCGAGGAGCACGACATCGTCTATCGCGATCTGGCGCCAGCAGATCCGGAGCGGCGGAAAACGCCCGCGACGCCGCCCGCCGCGTGGACGCGGCGCATCGTCCCCGATGATGTTCTGTTGTACCGCTACTCGGCGCTTACCTTCAACAGCCACCGCATCCATTACGATCGCCGCTACGTCACCGAAATCGAGGGTTATCCCGGCCTGGTCGTCCATGGGCCGCTGCTCGCGACGCTGCTCGTCGACCTGCTGCGGCGGCATCGGCCCGGTGCGCTGCTCCGTCGTTTCGAATTTCGCGCCACGAAACCGCTGTTCGACGTCGCGCCGTTCGACGTGTGCGGGCGGCCCGAGGATGACGGCAGCGTGTCGCTCTGGGCGCAAGGGCCGGACGCGGCACTCGCGATGAGCGCGGTGGCAACGCTTGCCTAGCGCGGCCTGGACGAAACGCGCGAGTTCGCGATTGACCATGCGGCCGCTCGACGGCATCGTCGTCGTCTCGCTCGAGCACGCGATTGCGGCGCCGTTCTGCACGCGGCAGCTCGCGGATCTCGGTGCGCGCGTGATCAAGATCGAGCGCCCCGGCGTCGGCGATTTCGCCCGAGCCTACGACGAGCGGGTACGCGGCATGTCGTCGCACTTCGTGTGGGTGAATCGCTCGAAGCAGAGCCTTACGCTCGACCTCAAGCAGGAGCGCGCGCGGGACGTACTCTCCAAGCTGATCGCGCGCGCCGACGTGCTGGTGCAAAATCTCGCGCCCGGCGCGGCCGACCGGCTTGGCCTGTCGGCCGCAACGCTCCGGCCACGGCAGCCGCGCCTGATCGTATGCGACATCTCCGGCTACGGCGCCGACGGGCCGTATCGCGACAAGAAGGCCTACGATCTCCTGATTCAGAGCGAGGCGGGCTTCCTGTCGGTGACCGGAACGCCTGAGGACCCCGCCAAGGCCGGTTGCTCGATCGCCGACATCGCCGCGGGCATGTATGCGTATACCGGCATCCTCGCCGCCCTCTTGCAGCGGCAACGGACGGGCGAGGGCTCGCGGATCGACGTGTCGATGCTCGAAGCGCTCACCGAGTGGATGAGCTATCCGCTGTATTACGCGTTCGAAGGCGCCAGCGCACCGGAACGCTCGGGCGCGGCGCACGCGACGATCTACCCCTACGGTCCGTTCGAGGCCGGCGATGGCAAGACGGTGATGCTCGGCCTGCAGAACGAACGCGAATGGGCGGCGTTCTGCGCGGACGTATTGCGTCAACCTGCGCTAGCCACCGATCCGCGCTTCGCCGCCAACGCGCGCCGCCACGCCAACCGCGTGGCGCTGCGCGCGCTTATTCTCGACGCGTTCCGGACCTTGACCGCGGCCGAGGTTGTTGCCCGCCTCGATGGAGCGCAGATCGCCAATGCGCGCGTCAACACGATGGACGACGTATGGGTGCATCCTCAGCTCGAGGCGCGCAAGCGCTGGACCGCGGTCGCGACACCGGTCGGAGAAGTCCCGGCGCTGCAGCCGCCGGGCACGAGCGACGCGTACGAGTACCGCATGGACGCAGTTCCCGCGCTTGGCGAGCATACCGAGGCGATTCTGCGCGAGCTGGGGTACGCTGAGGGCGACATCGCCGCGCTCCGGCGCGAGCGCGCCGTGTGAAATACGCCTAGGTGCGTATCTGCCCGGAGCCGATGACGAT
>VBCS01000242.1 GCA_005888955.1 Betaproteobacteria bacterium | reverse complement strand
ATTCCCGAAAATACCTTCTTCTGAGTCGACATCAGCTTGGTGTCCCGGCGCAGCCGGGCGCAACCGGAAATTATCGCCCAATCAGACCGATCGTGGGGAAGTTACAAGCTGTTACAGGTGGTAGTAAGCAGGTCCGCCGCCTCATGCGGTAGGGCGCGGCGGAAGGAATGGAGCGGGTGAAGGGGATCGAACCCTCGTATGCAGCTTGGGAAGCTGCCGTTCTGCCATTGAACTACACCCGCGCCGGAGGTTCCCTACGAATTCTCCGTCACGGGCGGCGGGTTGCCAAGGGCCGACGGCCAGAAACTATGCCGCCAGCACGCCGATAAGCTGATTGGCTTGCCGCAGCTTCTGCGCCAGGTCGAGCGAAAGATTCCTGAGCACCGTGATCTTGATCTCGGGATGATCGACGGCGAGTTCATCGAGCGACCTGGCGCTCAAGGTCCAGCTGCGTACCGCCGTATCGGCATGAACATCTGCGCTGCGCGCTGCCTTGCCGAGCATCGCCATCTCGCCAAAGCTCATGCCGCCGGAGAGCGTGGCAAGGCGCTGATGCGAGCCGTCGGCCAATGACAATACGACACTGACCTCGCCTTCGCGGATGAAAAACACGCGATCGTCCTGCTCCTGGCCGGCTGAGATGATGGTAGCACCCGCTGGATAGTCGGCCGCCTGCATGCAATCCTGTAGCCGCGCGAGCGTGGGTTCGGGCATTCCGGCAAAGAGAGGGAAAGCGGCGACCGTGCTTACCGGCGGCGACGATTCAGTCGCGGAGTCGAGCAGGCGGTCCTCGCACCACTCGACCGCCAGGTCGTTATCCTCGAAGCTCAGGTAGCCGCCGTCGCCTTCGGGTAGAGCATGCCGCAGCGCATCTTCGACCACGGCCCTGCCGCGAATGCGCGAGAACACCAGCGCTTTCCCCTGCGCGACCAGCAATTGACGGACCTCCAGCAAAAGCCGCGCGGCGCTTTCGGCCAAATAGCTGACACGATGCATGTCGAGGATGAAGCTATCCGCGCCCGGTGCCACCTGGATCAGCTGCCGGACGATGAATTCCGCGCCATCGAATGCCACCTCGCCTTGCAGGCAGTAACACTTGATCCGGGACGCGACCTTCCGCAGCCGAATCGCCAGTTCCATCGAGCGGACTCGTCGCGACGGAAGATCGAGCGCCGAGAACACGCGGCTTAAGACCAGCGAGGGAGAAACGGACATGCCGAATACATGCAGCCCGAATTCACGCGATATTTCTCGACAGACGGCGATCCCCCGGGCGCTGTTCCCGTTCTCGTCGAGCCGCGGCGAGAAGATCGCGATGCCGAAGCGGCCGGGCATGACGGCGATCACGCCGCCGCTGACTCCGCTCTTTGCCGGCAGACCGACTTCATATAGCCAGCTCCCGGCATAGTCGTACATGCCGCAGGTCGCCATGATGCTGAGTACGGCCTGGACCTCATCGGCAGGCACGACGCGTTTTCCGCTGTGGGGTTGCACGCCGCCGTTGGCGAGCGTCGCCGCCATACAAGCGAGATCGCGGCAACTGGCGCGGATCGAGCACTGCCGGAAGTAGTTCTCGAGCACCGGCATGGGGTCGCCGTCGATGATGCCGAAATTCTTGAGCATCCAGGCGATGGCGCGATTGCGAAACCCGCTTTCGCTCTCGGAGCGGTAGACGGCATCGTCGATGGCTACGGCGCGCCCGAAGAAGCCGGACATGATGTTCGCGATGCGCCCCCATTGCTCCTCCGCGGTCGTGCCGGCGACGAGCCCGGTCGTCGCGATTGCACCAGCGTTGATCATGGGATTGAACGGCGCACCGGTTTGGGGATCGAGGCTGATGGAATTGAACGCCTCGCCGCTCGGTTCGACGCCGACCTTGCGCAAGACGGCTTCGCGTCCTCGATCGGCCAGCGCGGCCGCGTAGACCGCGGGCTTGGATATCGATTGCAGGGTGAATTGGCGATCGGCCTCGCCGACCGCGTAGGCATAGCCGTCGGTGGTGACGATACAGATGCCGAACCAATCGGGATCGGCTTTGGCGAGCTGCGGGATATACGCGGCGACGGTTCCCTCGTCGAGCGCCTGGTGCTTGTCGTGGAGTGCGTCCAGGTATCGCTGCAGGGGGAGGGTTGCCGGGCTCATCTGGGTCCTGAAGGGCGCGGTGAACGGTGCGGGTTCGCCAGCGACGCAAATATGGTGCCCGCGCAGGTCGCGTCCCGACAGGCACGCGGCTGGCGCACCAACTCCCGCCTGCCGTATGCTCACGCCCATGGCTGCCGGGGACACCCGCGATCGCCTCCCACAACTGCTCGATCTCGCGCGGCTCATCGCCCGCGAGCCCGACACGGCGCGGCTTGTCGAGCGCATCCTGGTGACAGCCAAGGAGGCGACCGGCGCGGACGGCGGCTCGGTTTACCTCGTCGAGGACGATCGCTGCAGCTTGAGCTTCGCGCTGATCCTGAACGACACCCTCGGACTGCATCTGGGCGGTGCCTCCGGTGTCCCGATCGGCGTGCCGGCCCCCGCTTTGTACGACTCCGACGGCTCTCCCAACCATCGGTCCGTAGTGACGCATTGCGCGCTGGCGCGCGAATCGGTGCGGATCGACGACGCGTACAGTGCGGCCGGTTTCGACTTCGCCGGCGCGCGGGCGTTCGACCAGGCGCACGGATACCGCTCGCGCTCCTTCCTCGCCGTCCCGATGATCGATCACTCCGGCGAGGTGAACGGGGTGCTGCAGCTCGTCAACGCGCGTTCGCGCGACGGCGCTGTCGGCGTCTTCACGGCCGAGGATCAGGCGTTCGTCGAGGCGCTGACGTCTCTGGCGGCGATCGCGCTGGACAAGCAAGGTTTGATCGAGCGCCTGGAGGCGTTGTTCGAAAGCCTGGTGCGACTCATCAACGACGCGATCGACGAGAAGAGCCCGTACACGGGCGGGCATTGCCGCCGCGTTCCGGAGCTCGCGATGATGCTCGCCGAGGCCGCACACCGCACCGACTCCGGGCCGCTCGCCGGGTACCACATGAGCGAAGCCGAGCGACGCGAGCTCTGGCTTGCCGCGCTGCTGCACGACTGCGGCAAGATCACGACGCCGGTGCACGTGGTTGACAAGGCGACCAAGCTCTCCGGAATCTTCGACCGGATGGCGTTGATCGAGGCGCGGTTCGACCTCGCCGCGCGCGACGCGTATATCGCGCGATTGGAGGCGGTTGCCGCGGGCGAGGACGAGGCGGCGGCCGAGTCGCGCTATCGCGCCGAGATCGCCACGCTCGATGCTGACCGCAGGTTTCTGCGCGAAGCGAATCGCGGCAGCGAGCGAATGCGCGACGAGGACGTGGCCCGCGTGCGCTCGATCGCGGCGCGCGAGATCCGCGGTGCGGGTGGCGAATCCCGGCCGCTGCTGAGCGAAGACGAGGTCACGAATCTCACTATCCGTTACGGAACGCTCAATGTCGCCGAGCGGGCGATCATCAATCGTCACGTGAGCACGACCATTCGGATGCTCGAGTCGCTGCCCTGGCCGCGGCAGCTCGCGCGCGTGCCGGAATACGCGGGCGGCCATCACGAGCGCGTCGATGGTACGGGCTACCCGCGTGGACTCAAGCGCGAGCAGATGTCGCTACCGGCCCGAATGATCGCCATCGCCGACGTGTTCGAAGCCCTGACCGCCGAGGACCGCCACTACAAGCGCGCCAAAACCGTGGCGGAATCGCTCGCGATCCTCGGCCAGATGAAGCTTTCGGGGCATGTCGACCCGGACCTTTTCGACGTGTTCGTACGCGAGCGGGTCTGGATCGATTACGCGCGAAAATTTCTCGAACCGGCGCAGATCGACGAGGTCGATCTCCACCGGATTCCTGGCTATCCGGTAACGTAGCGACGTAGTCCGGGCTACGGGCGAATATACGCCCAACCCTGTTGCTGCCGCTGCATGATCTCGACCACGCCTGCGCTGACGTAGCCGACGCTGCCGAGCATGTCGCTCCGCGCGAGCTTCTGGCCCTTCATCGTGTTCTCGCAGGCCATGACCTTGACGCCGGCCGCGTTCGCCTCATCGACGCGGTTGGCGACCGGCGAGTCGAGCTTGAGCATGCCGATACCCGGCCCGTACGCCACGATCTCGATGTCGACGTTTGTCGCGCCGAGGTCCGCCTGGATGTTGCGGGCGTTGTTGAGCGCGAGGTTCCATTTGGCCTGGTCGCCATCGCTCACCTGGATCACGACCTTGCTGCGCTGCGCGGTCGGCTGCGCCTGCGCGATTGCGCCGCTGCCTGTGAGAAGGAAGATCGCCGCGACCGCGGCGAGAGCGCTGCACAAAGTTTTTCCGAACATGAAAGCCTCCGTTGCCAGCCCGGCGCCCCGGGGCGCCGGCCGATGCGCAGGATTATGCGCCTTTGCCGTAAAATCCCACCTCGCTTGAGCATCGGACCCTTTCGAGGGTAAGTCCCCGCTTTGAACCCGGTCGATTCCAACGTCGCGGCTTGAGCCGATGTGAAGCAACACGCACACATCCCGCTCTCGGCGATCCTGTTGATCGTGGTGGCAAGTGGCTGTTTCTCGGCGGTCGACGTCACCGTCAAGCATCTTAGCCAGCGCTACCCGGTGCTGCTGCTGGTCTGGGCGCGTTGGGGCGTGCAAGCGCTGGTATTGCTTGCGCTGATGGGACCGAGGATGCGCCTGGATCTCGTGCGCACGGCGCGCCTTCCACTGCATCTCGCGCGCGGTGTTGTATTGATCGCGTCTTCGCTTTGCTTCTTTTCGGCGCTCAGCTTTCTTCCGCTCGCCGAAGCGACAGCACTGAATTACACGGCCCCGATGCTTGTCACGCTGATGGCGGCGTGGTTCTTGCGCGAGCGCCTCACGCGCCCGCGCTGGGCATTCGTTGCTGCGGGCTTTCTCGGCATGCTGCTGATCGTGCGACCGGGAAGCGAAATGCTCACGCCGGCGGCGCTCCTTGCGCTGGGTGCGGCGGCGCTCTATGCGACGTTCCAGATTCTGACGCGCAAGCTCGCCGGCGAGAATCTGATGGTGTTGATGATGTATCCAAGCCTCGTTGGCTGCGTGCTGCTGTCGGTGGCCATGCCCTTTGTTCGTTTCGACGCTGGGTACCCGATCACCGATGTCATCGCGTTCCTGGGACTCGGGATAACCGGTGCGCTGGGGCACCTTCTGTTCGTGCAGGCATTCCAGCGCGCATCGGCGTCGGCGATCGCGCCTTTCACCTACATGCAGCTGGTGTGGTCGACGCTTGCGGGATGGTTGCTTTTTGCGACGTTTCCCGACGGCTGGACGCTTACCGGGATCGTCGTCATTGCGGGCAGCGGTGTCGTGCTCACATGGTACGAGCGCTGGCGGGTGAGCCTGCCGCAATCCGAACCCGCCGCGGTCGATTAGGGAACCTCTGAACAAGTCCCACATGAGCCGCGCAACAAAGCAGATGAGGCCATTGCGCCGAAACCCGAAGGGACGGGGCTTTCCGGGCGATCGGC
>VBCS01000241.1 GCA_005888955.1 Betaproteobacteria bacterium | reverse complement strand
GGCAAACCGCTGGGACAGGTGCTGGTGACGCTCGGCATCTCGTTCGTCGTCGCCGACCTCTGCCTGATGATCTGGGGCGGCGACCCGATACCCTTGGCCGCGCCCACTTCGCTGCAGCGACCGCTGGTCGTCGGCAGCATCGCGTTTCCGGCGTACCGTCTGGTGGTGCTCGGCATCTCGATCGTTACCGCGATCGCGCTGCATGCGCTGATGGAGTGGACCCGGATCGGCGCAATGATCCGCGCGGGCGTCGACGACATGCAGATGGCGCGCGCGGTCGGCATTCCCGTGTCGAGGTTGTTTACGACGGTGTTCTGCCTCGGTGCCGCGCTTGCGGGCGCCGGCGGCGTCATCGGCGGCCCGATCATGTCGGCGTACCCCGGCCTCGACGCGGACATGCTGCCGCTCGCGCTCATCGTCGTCATTCTCGGCGGCGTCGGCAGCTTGCTTGGAGCGTTTGTCGGCAGCTTCATCACCGCCGCCATCTATACTTTCGGGTCCGCCCTGCTCCCCGATCTGGCGTATGTCATTCTGTTCCTGCCGATGATCGTGGTGATCGCATTCCGCCCCAGAGGACTCTTTGGAAGGCAAGGCGCGTGAGCCCGCGGCGAAGAGCCCCATGTGCAGCTTGGGCCGCCTGTCCATAACCGACCCGTACATTGAAACGCCACTTATTTTGCGGAGGCGGAATCATGGCTAAAAGTGTTCATCCATTCCCGTATGCCCGTTACACTGAAGACGTCTGGAATTCTCATAACCCTGATGCGCTGGCTATGTACTTCGCACACGATGCGAGAGTCCACAGCATGACGCCGGGAAGTGTCGCGGGCACAGGCTTGAATTACCTCAAGGGCCGAGCGCAGTCACTATTGAAGGCTTTCCCTGATATCCATTTCGTCATTGAGGACGTCGTCGAACGGGATGATTGCCTCGCTGCACGAGTCACTCTGGAGGGAACGCAACGAGGTGAGTTCGCTGGAATTCCCGCCACGGGCAAGCGGATGAAGGTGTATGACTTCGCGATGTACCGGATTGTGGATGGGAAGATCACCGACGTATGGTCGCTCATTGACATACAGACTCTGCGCGATCAGTTGCAAGGTGGCTCTAGCTCGCCCGGCCATTTTCGATAGGTGGCGATGATGACGTCGGATGCGCGCAGTGCGGGGCAGAACGCACGGGCAGAGCTAAGTAAGAGTTTTCAAGATCATGGTACGGCCCAACAACCGGTTGCAGCGGACGGCGCTCACGCGTCGCCACTGAACCAGGGCAGGGGGGTTGCGCGTGGCGAATCGCGTTCGGAGGCCGACACGGTGATCTGCACGGAATGCAATCAGCGCAAAGAGGCTGCGCGTGACAAGGGGCTCTAAGACGGGATGGATTGTCCTGGGTGCCACACTGGCCGGCTTTCCGTTGCTCGGAGGAGATTTCTACATCAACCTCGCCAGCCAGATCTTCATCGCCGCGATTCTCGCGGCGAGCTTGAACCTTCTCGTCGGCTACGGCGGACTCGTATCGTTGGGACATGCTGCGTGGGTCGGCCTCGCCGCGTATAGCTCGGCGTGGCTGTATCTGCGGCTCGGTCTCGGCCACTGGATCACGGCACCGCTCGCGCTCGCGCTGACCACGCTGATCGCTGGCGTGTTCGGGTGGATCGCACTGCGCGCGACCGGGCTGGGCTTCCTGATGATCACCCTCGCGCTGTCACAGGTCCTGTGGGGCACCGCCTACCGCTGGGCGGCGGTCACCGAGGGAGACAAGGGCCTTTCCGGGCTTACGCGGCCCGCGCCATTCGGGATCAGTCTCGATGGGCCGGCGGCGTTCTACTATTTCTCGCTCGCGGTGACCTTCGTCGCGCTCTGGATGATGGCAAGATTCGTCGCTTCGCCGTTCGGCGCCGCGCTCCGCGGCAGCCGCGACGAGCCGCGCCGCATGAGCGCGCTCGGTCACAACGTCTGGCGGGTGCGCTGGATCACCTTCGTCTACTCGGGCTTCTGGGGCGCGGTCGCGGGCCTCTTGTTCGTTTACTATCACAAGTACATCCATCCGACGACGCTGTCGCTGACGAATTCCGCAGAGGCGTTGCTCGGCGTGATCGCAGGCGGGGCGGGAACGATCGCCGGGCCGATCGTCGGCGCGACGATCGTCTTGATCCTGAAGAACTACGTGTCGGCGTATCTCGAGCGCTGGAACATGCTGCTGGGCCTCGTCTTCGTGCTGATCGTGATTTTCATGCCCGACGGCGTCGTCCCGGGAGTGCGCCGCGGCTGGGAGCGGTGGACCAAAAGATGACGGCGGCGCTTAACCTCCGCGGTCTCAAGAAGGCATTCGGCGGCGTGCCGGCGATGAACGACGTCTCGCTGGACGTCATGCCCGGCGAGCGCCGGCTGATCATCGGCCCGAACGGCGCGGGCAAGACCACGCTGTTCAATCTGATCACGGGCGATCTCGCCTCCGATGCCGGCGCAATCGGCCTGTTCGGCGAGGAAGTCTCGCGTCTCAAGTCGCACGAGCGCGCGCATCGCGGGCTGGCCCGCACCTACCAGATCATCACGCTGTTCCCGAAGGATTCTCTCGAACACAACATCGTTCTGTCGCTGCTCGGTCTGTCGAAAGTGCGCTGGGACGCGTTCCGCCCGCTCGCCGCCCAGGCGGGCCTGTACGAACAGGCGCACCGCGTGCTCGGCTTGGTCGGCCTCGAACAGCGCGCGGGACGCCCCATCAGCGCAGTGTCCTACGGCGAGAAACGTCGCGTCGAGATCGCGATGGCTCTGGCGCAGAGCCCCAGGCTGTTGCTGCTCGATGAGCCGCTGGCCGGACTCTCGCGCGAGGAACGCGCCGCGGTGAAGGCGTTGATCGCCGCGATTCCTAGAGACGTCACGGTGGTCATGATCGAGCACGACATGGACACCGCACTCGATCTGGCGGAACGCATTACCGTGCTCCATTACGGCCGCGTGATCGTCGAGGGGACGCGCGCCGAGGTCGTCGCCGACCCGAAGACGCGCGAGATATACCTTGGCAACTGAGCCGGCAACTCATTTGACAGCCGAGCCGGCAGCTCGTTTGCCGACCGAGGCGCTGACACTGTCCGGCATCGACGTGCTCTATGCCGACAGCCACGTCCTGCACGGCGTGTCGCTCACGCTGCGCGCCGGGCGGGTGCTTGCGCTGCTGGGTCGCAATGGCGCCGGCAAGACGACCTGCATGCACGCCATCGTCGGATTTCTCCCGCCCCGCGGCGGCGAGATCCGCCTGTTTGGCGAAGCGATTTCGCGCCTTTCGCCCGAGGCGATTTCACACAAGGGCGTGGGCTTCGTACCGCAGGGACGACGCGTCTTCGCGAGCCTCACCGTGCGCGAGAACCTGCTGGTCGCCGAGCAGTCGCAGGGAGCGACGAGAGCGTGGACGCTGGATCGCGTGCTCGAGCTCTTTCCGTCATTGCAGGAACGGCAGCTCCAGCATGCAGGCTCGCTTTCCGGAGGCGAGCAGCAGATGCTTGCCATCGGGCGCGCGCTGATGGGCAACCCGCGCGTGTTGCTGATGGACGAGCCTTCCGAGGGGCTTGCGCCGCTGATCGTCGCCGAAGTCGGCCGGACCATCGCGCGCCTGAAGGAGGCGGGACAATCGATTCTTCTCGTCGAGCAGAACGTAAGGCTGGCGTTCGATCTCGCCGACGACGTGGTGCTGCTGAACACCGGCCGCGTCGCCTTCGCCGGAACGGTAGACCAGGTGCGCGACGATCAGGCGATGATCACTCAGCACCTCGGCGTGTTTTAGGGACTCTCGTAGTTGCGAATTCATTCGCACAGAACGGCCGCGCGGCCGAATGAATTCGGCCCTACGAGCTGTCGTAGGTGCGAATTTATTCGCACAGAATTACGGCGCAGCCGAATGAATTCGACTCTACGAACCAAGGAACGACCGTCATGATGTTTACTTGCTCAGCGGACCCTCGCCACGATCACGTCACGGCGGCAACTCCGCGCCGCCGCGCCGCCGGAACCCGCGCGGCTCGTGCTCCGAGCTCGACCAAGATCGTTCGCAGTCGCAGGGGCAAGCACCTGCGCATCGACATCCATTGTCATTACCTCAACCAGGGCGTGGCTGCGAGGGTCGCGCCTCT
>VBCS01000033.1 GCA_005888955.1 Betaproteobacteria bacterium | reverse complement strand
ACCGCGCGGGCGATCGGCGCGGCAGCCTGCGCGCCGAAGCCGCCGTTCTCGACCAGCACCGCGAGAGCGATGCGCGGGTGAGCGGCGGGCGCATACGCAAGGTACCAGGCGTGGTCGCGCAGGCGTTCGTCGATATGACCGGCAGAATACTTCTCGCCCTTGAGCGAGAACAGCTGCGACGTGCCGGTCTTGCCCGCCGACACGTATTGCGCGCCGACAAAGGCGCGCGCGCCCGTGCCTTCCCTCGCCACGCCGATCAACGCGTTCTTGACCACGGCAAGATGCTCGGGCTTGACGGCGACGGTGTGGCTTAACTCCGGCGCGATATCCCGCACCGCGCCGGTCTTGACGTTTTCGATGCTGCGTACGAGATGCGGGCGGAACGCGACACCATCATTGGCGATAGTCGCTATCGCCTCGGCCTGCTGGACCGGGGTGAACGCGTTGTAGCCCTGGCCGATGCCCGCGGAGACCGAGTCGCCGAGATACCACTTGCGATGCTCCTCGCGATAATTCTTGCCGGCAAAGCGCTCGCGTTTCCACGCGCGCGAGGGCAGCACGCCGGGCAGCTCGCCTTCGATGTCGATGCCGGTCTTACCGCCGTAGCCGAACTGCGCCAGGAAGTCGTGCGTGACGTCGATGTCGCTGTCGGCGCCGAGCATGTAATAGTACGTGTCGCAGGAGACGATGATCGACTTGGTCATGTCGACGGTGCCATGCCCGCCTTTCTTGTCGTCGTTGAACCGGTGCGCGCTGCCCGCGATCTGGAAGAAGCCCGGATCGAAGATCGTCTGCGTCGCCGTGCGCTTGCCCGACGTGAGTGCGGAGAGCGCAAGGAAGGGCTTGATCGTCGAGCCCGGCGGATACGCACCGCGCAGCGGCCGGTTCAACAAAGGTTTGTCGGGGGAATCGTTGAGCGCGTCCCAGCTCGCGGGATCGATGCCCTCGACGAACAAATTCGGATCGAACCCGGGCTTGGATACGAAGGCCAGCACCTCGCCGTTGGCCGGATCGATCGCGACGAGCGCGCCGCGCCGATCGCCGAACGCGGCTTCGATCGCCTGCTGCAGCTTGATGTCGAGCGAAAGCCTGAGATTATTGCCCGATGTCGGCGCAGTGCGCGATAACGTGCGCACCGCGCGACCACCCGCGTCGACTTCGACTTCCTCCACCCCGGTCGTGCCGTGCAGCTCGCGCTCGTAGGACAGCTCGAGCCCGACCTTGCCGATGTAATCCGAGCCCTTGTAGTTTGCGGTTTCGTCCCATTCGTCGATGCGCTCGACGTCGCGGTCGTTGATCCGGCCGATGTAGCCGATGACGTGCGACGCGATCTCGCCGAACGGATACTGACGGAACAGTCGCGCCTTGATCTCTACGCCCGGAAAGCGGTAGCGGTTGACGGCGAAGCGCGCCACCTCCTCGTCGGACAGGCGCGTGCGCAGGGGCAGGCTCTCGAAGTTCTTCGTCTCTTCCAGCAGGCGGCGGAATCGCTTGCGGTCGCGCAGCTGGATGTCGACGAGCTTCGCGAGCTCGTCGATCGTCTCGTCGAGGTTTTTTACGCGGGAGGGCGTGACCTCGAGCGTGTACGCCGAGTAGCTCTGGGCGAGGACGACGCCATTGCGGTCGGTAATGACGCCGCGGTTGGGAACGATCGGCACGATGGCGATGCGATTGCTTTCCGCGAGCGTCTGGTAATGCTGATGCTGGAACAGCTGCAGGTAGACGAAGCGGCCGACGAGCCCCGCAAAACCCAACACGATAAGCGCGGTCGCGGCTATCAGGCGGCGGCGAAAATGAGAGAGCTCGCGCTCAGGATTCTTGAGCTCGGGCGGCTCGAGGGCCGAGAACGGCCGGCCGCGCTTGACGAATAGGCGTCGCATGGGCGTTCAAACCTCGGCCTGCGACCGCCGCGGTCGTTGCGGCCATTGCAACAGGGTCGTCACCACGGGCCAGAGCAGTGCCCCGACCAGGGGGCCGACGGCGTAAGTCCAGCGCGGGATCGGAGCCCCGCCGACGACGCGCACCAGCAGCACCAGCGCGGCGCAAAACAGCAGCAGAACCGCGACCTGCGCCGCCTGCTGCCACAACGGAAAGCGAAGCACGCGGCGGCGGGAATATTCGGCGGCATAGGCAAGCACTGCGTACGCGAGCGCGTGCTGGCCGAACACCGTTGCGTCGGCCACGTCCATGAGCAGGCCCAGGCACCAGGCCATACCGACGCTGATCAGACGCGGCTCCTGGATGCACCAGTACAGCAGCACCAGCGCAAGAAAGTCGGGCTGCAACCTCAGCGTGACGCCGCTGACCGGAATCAGGTTTCCGATCAGACCGAGGATCAGCGTGAGCATGACGAACCACGGCTTGACCGGGAGCAGGATCTCCTCGGGTCGCGCGGGCGCAAACGAAGGCAGGTGCGGCATGTGCAGTCTAGCCGCGATGTCGGCCGCGGCCCTTGCGCGGCGTGTCGGATTCGGCAGGCTCTTCGGGTCGCTGCGGCGGCGCGGCGGCCCGGCCGAGGATCAGCAGGTGCGGGCTCTTCTCGACGCCGGCGAGCGGCTTGCAAGTCACGCGGGCGAAGATCTGGCCCGTCTCGCGCTCGACCGACACGACTTGCGCCACTGCGAGGCCCGAGGGATACGTGCCGTCGATACCGGATGTCAACAGCTTGTCGCCGGCCTGGATCTCCACGTTGGGGGAAAGAAAGCGCAGTTCCGGCAACCGTCCGCTGCCTGCCCCGTACATCACACTGCGCACGCCGCTCCTCTCGACCTTTACCGGCACGGCGTGGTCCTTGTCGGTGAGGAGCGTCACTTCGGCCATGTAGGGGAATACGCGCGTTACCTGACCGACGACGCCGACCTCGTCGATCACCGCTTGGCCGGGCTGCACGCCGGCGGATTCGCCCTTGTCGACAAAAAGCTTTTGCGTGAATGGATCGCGCCCTGAATAAAGCACTTCAGCCGCGGTCGTCGCGCCTTGAAAGCGCTTCTCGACGTTGAGCAGTGCCCGAAGCCGCGCGTTCTCCTGCAGCAACAGCTGGTAACCCTGCACGACAGGCGCCTCGGAGAGCAGCTGCTGCCTGAGCGCGGCGTTGTCTTCGGCGAGCGCGGCCTGCGAGGAAAAGTAGCTCGTGACCTGCGCCAGCACCTCAGCGGGAAGTTGCACGGCGCGCTGCACCGGGTAGAGCACGACCGCCACCGCGTGCCTCACGCTCTCGAGATAGCGGTAGCGCGTGTCGGCAAACAAAAGCGCGAG
The DNA here is from genome assembly GCA_005888955.1 of Betaproteobacteria bacterium. Taxonomy (GTDB): domain Bacteria; phylum Pseudomonadota; class Gammaproteobacteria; order Burkholderiales; family Casimicrobiaceae; genus PALSA-1003. Next base: position 16,045 of record VBCS01000033.1, on the reverse strand, counting down.
AGAGAGCAACCCGAAGAAGGCGAGCCGCGCGAGAGGCGAGGGACCGCGATGGAAGAATGGTGGCGGCTCGACCGAGATGTGACGCATCGCGACGCTAACGGTTGGGCGCTATGCGTAGCGCGCCCCCTCACCCAACTCTCTCCGCGCACGCGGGGAAGAGGCAGGGCTTGCGCACAGCGCGCGCCGGGTATGGGGTGACCGCTGCATGCGCTAGCCCACTCAACACCCTTAGTCGGAGGTAAAGATCGTGGACAGCTTTTCCATGTTCTCGAGCGCCTTGCCGCAGCCGCGGACGACGCAGGTCAGCGGATCCTCCGCGACGACGACCGGCAGCCCGGTCTCTTCCATCAGCAGCCGGTCGATGTCGCGCAACAGCGCGCCGCCGCCGGTCAGCACCATGCCGCGCTCCGCGATATCGGCGCCGAGCTCCGGTGGCGTACGCTCCAGCGCGCTCTTCACCGCGGAGACGATACTGTTCAACGGGTCGGTCAGTGCCTCGAGGATTTCGTTCGACGAGACGGTAAAGCTGCGCGGGATGCCCTCGGCGAGATTGCGGCCCTTGACTTCCATCTCCTTGACCTCGGAGCCCGGAAATGCCGATCCGATCGTCTTCTTGATCGTCTCAGCCGTGGTTTCTCCGATGAGCATGCCGTAGTTGCGGCGGATATAGTTGACAATGGCTTCGTCGAACTTGTCGCCGCCCACCCGCACGCTGCCCGAGTACACAGCCCGTCGCCTCCGAAATCGGCAGGTCGGCGCCGATCGCGGCCGCCATCGGTTCCTCGATGAGGTATACCTTCGACGCGCCCGCGCCGAGCGCAGACTCGCGGATCGCGCGGCGCTCGACCTGCGTCGAGCCGCAGGGAACGCAGATGATGATTCGCGGGGAGGGGCTGAAGAGCCTGGAATCGAGCACTTTCTTGATGAACTGCTTCAACATCTGCTCGGTCACCGTAAAGTCGGCGATCACGCCGTCTCTCATCGGCCGGATGGCGGTGATGTTGTGCGGCGTGCGACCGAGCATCTGCTTGGCGGCGAGGCCCACCTCCTGGATGACGCGCTTGCCGTTGGGGCCGCCTTCCTGGCGGATCGAAACGACCGAGGGTTCGTTCAATACGATGCCCTTGCCGCGCACGTAAATCAGGGTATTGGCCGTCCCCAGGTCGATGGCGAGATCGCTGGAGAAATAGCCCTTGAACGATTCGAACATGAAAGCCTTGATCGCGGCGCGAGAGAGCAACCCGGCGGCTGCCCGGACAATCGGGATATGATAACCTAATATGCTTCATCTCTACACCGCTTCTGGCGGTAAAAACGATTAAACACCTCGAAAATGGCACTTTCCTCCGCGGAAATTCAGCGTATCGCCCACCTGGCGAGGATTGAAATCACGCCCGCCGAGGCCGTCGATGTCCGCGCCAAGCTCGACAGCATTTTCGATCTGATTGGGCGGATGCGCGCCGTCGACACCGCCGGCATCGTCCCGATGTCGCATGCGCAGGACGTGACGCTGCCGCTGCGCGAAGACATCGTCACCGAGACCGATCGACGCGAGCTCTACCAGAGCGTGTCGCCGGCAGTACAGAACGGGCTGTATCTCGTACCCAAGGTCATCGAATAAAACGCGTGTTCACCGCTCCCATTGCCGAGCTTGCGCCGGCGCTCGCATCGAAGCGTCTGTCGAGCGTCGAGTTGACGACCGCGCTCTTCGACCGCATCGACGCGCTCAACCCTCGCCTTAACGCGTTTCTTGCCCGCGACCGCAAGCGTGCGCTTGGCGCAGCCCGCGCCGCCGATGCGCGCCTTGCCGCCGGCAACGCGTCGCCGCTCACCGGCATACCCATTGCACACAAAGACGTGCTGATGACGGCAGGCTGGAAGACGACCTGCGGCTCGCGGATGCTGGAGAATTTCGTCGCACCGTACAGTGCTTTCGTCGTCGAGCGCCTTGCCGATGCCGGCATGGTGCTGGTCGGCAAGACCAACATGGACGAGTTCGCGATGGGCTCGTCGAGCGAAACATCGTATTTCGGTCCGGTTAAAAATCCCTGGAACGTCGATTACGTCCCCGGTGGCAGCTCGGGCGGTTCGTCTGCCGCAGTCGCGGCGCGGCTCGTCCCCGCCGCGACCGGCACCGACACCGGCGGCTCGATTCGCCAGCCAGCGGCGCTGTCGGGGGTCTGCGGTCTCAAGCCGACCTATGGCGTGTGCTCGCGCTACGGGCTGATCGCCTTTGCATCGAGCCTCGACACGCCGGGCCCATTCGCGCAGACCGCCGAGGACTGCGCGCTGCTGCTCAATGCCATGGCCGGGCACGATCCGCGCGATTCGACCAGCGTCGACCGCCCACGCGAGGATTACGCACGCCTGCTTCGTGCTCCGGGCGGGGCGAAGCCGTTGGCGGGCGTGCGCATTGGCCTGCCGAAGGAATATTTCGGCGACGGCATCGATGCGGACGTCGCCGCCGCGGTCGATGCGGCGCTCGGCGAATTCCGCAAGCTCGGCGCGACGACGGTCGAGGTGACGCTGCCCAACCTAGACCTGTCGGTGCCGGTTTATTACGTCATCGCGTCGGCGGAAGCATCGTCGAACCTCGCGCGCTTCGACGGCGTGCGTTACGGTCATCGCGCCGCGAAGTACGACGACCTCACCGACATGTACAAGAAGACCCGCGCCGAAGGCTTTGGCGCCGAGGTCAAGCGCCGGATTCTGATTGGCACCTATGTCCTTTCGCACGGGTATTACGACGCGTACTACCTGAAGGCGCAGCAGGTGCGGCGGCTGATCGCGGAGGGCTTCCAGCGCGCGTACCAGCAGTGCGATCTGATCCTGGGCCCGACCGCGCCGACGGCCGCGTTCAAACTCGGCGCGAAGACGTCCGACCCGGTGCAGATGTACCTGAACGACATCTTCACCGTCGCGGGCAACCTGACCGGCGCACCAGCGATTTCTATTCCCTGCGGCTTCGACCGCAACGGGCTGCCGATCGGGTTGCAGCTCCAGGGCAACCATTTCAGGGAAAGCGTGATCCTCAACGCCGCGCACCGGTACCAGCAAGCGACCGACTGGCAACGGCGCGAGCCCGCCGACATTGCGCTCGAGACGGCGCGATGAGCTGGGAAGTCGTCATCGGGCTGGAGACGCACACGCAGCTTTCGACCCGGTCGAAGATCTTTTCCGGTGCGTCGACGGCGTTCGGCGCGCCACCGAACACGCAGGCCTCCGCGGTTGATATCGCGCTGCCCGGCGTGACAATCAACAAGCGCAGCGTGTTCGCGCGCAAGAATTACTTCTATCCCGACCTGCCGAAGGGCTATCAGATTTCGCAATATGAGATTCCGGTCGTGCAGGGCGGATCGATCACCATCACCACCAAGGACGGCGTGAAAACCGTGCGCCTCACCCGCGCGCATCTCGAGGAAGATGCCGGCAAGTCGCTGCACGAAGGCTTGAGTCAGGCGGCGTCCGCCATGACCGGCATCGACTTGAATCGCGCCGGCACGCCGCTGCTCGAGATCGTTTCCGAGCCCGACATGCGCAGCGCGGAGGAGGCGATCGCCTATGCGAAGACGCTGCACACGCTCGTGCGCTGGATCGGCATCTGCGACGGCAACATGCAGGAAGGCAACTTCCGCTGCGATGCGAATGTCTCCGTGCGCAAAGCAGGCGATGCGAAGCTCGGCACGCGCTGCGAGATCAAGAACGTGAACAGCTTTCGCTTTCTGCAGCACGCCATCGAATTCGAGGTCCGCCGCCAGATCCAGGTGGTCGAAGACGGCGGCACCGTCGAGCAGGAAACGCGGCTCTACGATCCCGACCTTGACGAGACGCGCTCCATGCGCACCAAGGAAGACGCGCAGGATTACCGCTACTTCCCCGATCCCGACCTGCCGCCGCTGGTCATCGACGAGGCGTGGATCGAACGCGTGAAGGCAGACTTACCGGAGTTGCCCGTGGCAATGAAGGCTCGATTCGAGAAGGAATATCTCTTGCTCCCGGAGGATGCGACCGCGCTCACATCGACGCGTGCGACCGGAGATTACTTCCAGCAGACTCTCGCCGAGCTCGCGGGAATTCCAAACGTTCCATATCTGTCGCAGAGCCCAGATGTCGCCAACGCCAAGTCAGTGGCAAACTGGGTCATCAACGAACTTGGTGCGTTCCTCAATAACCACCAAACCGACATTGAGAATTCACCGGTCTCACCAGCCCAACTCGCTCAACTAATTGCCCATACCGGGCCGTTCAAGGGAACGATCAGCCACAAAGTTGCTAAGGACGTCTTGGCAGCGATGTGGGCCGGCGAATGCGGCGGCGACGCCGATGCAATCATCGTCGCCCGAGGCCTGAAGCAGATCTCCGACGCTGGCGCGATCGGCAAGACCGTCGATGAAGTTATCGCCGCGAACGCACCGATCGTCGCCGAATACAAGGCCGGCAAGGAAAAGGCGTTCAACTCGCTGATCGGCAAGGTCATGACCGCGACCAAAGGCAAGGCCAACCCTTCGCAGGTCAACGCGATCCTTAGGAAGAAGCTCGGCGCTTGACCACCCGCGATGGCCGAATAAATTCGGCCCTCCGAAAACCTACCGCAAAGGCGACGATATCGTAGGTGCGAATTCATTCGCACGCGGCGTGACGTATTCCCATCGGGGGCCGAATAAATTGGGCCCTACGACTAGTGCATCAGCGGCTTGTATCGCGGCCGGTGCGGGCGGGCGCCTTCCTCGCCGAGCCGCCTTCTCTTGTCCGTCTCGTAGCCCTGGTAGTTGCCTTCGACGAACACCCACTTCGAATCGTCCTCGGCGGCGAGGATATGCGTCGCGATGCGGTCGAGGAACCAACGGTCATGCGACACGACGAGCGCGCTGCCTGCGAATTCGTTCAGCGCGTCCTCGAGCGCGCGCAGCGTTTCGACATCGAGGTCATTGGACGGCTCGTCGAGGAGCAGCACGTTGCCGCCCTTGAGCAGCGTCGCGGCGAGATGCAGCCGGCCGCGCTCTCCGCCCGAGAGCGCGCCGACTTTCTTCTGCTGGTCGGCGCCTTTGAAATTGAAGCGGCCCAGATACGCGCGCGACGGCATCTCGAACCTGCCGACGGTCAGAATATCCTGTCCGCCCGAGATAGCCTCCCACGCGGTCTTGTCGTCGGGAAGCGACTCGCGCGTCTGATCCACGACCGCGAGCTGCACGGTCGAACCGACGACGATTTCGCCGCTGTCAGGCTTCTCCTTCGCTGTGATCATGCGGAACAGCGTCGTCTTGCCGGCGCCGTTCGGGCCGATGACCCCGACGATCGCGCCTGCCGGAACGATGAAGCTCAAATCGTCGATGAGCAGCCGGTCGCCGTAACCCTTGCTCACATGCTTGAATTCGATGACGGCATCGCCCAGGCGCTCGGCAACCGGGATGAAGATCTCCTGCGTTTCGTTGCGCTTCTGGTGCTCGTAGGATGAAAGTTCCTCGAAGCGGGAAATCCGCGCCTTGTTCTTTGCCTGCCGCGCCCTGGCGTTCGTGCGGACCCACTCGAGCTCCTTGTGCATCGCCTTGATGCGCGCATCTTCCTGCTTCGCCTCGTTCGCGAGACGCTGTTCCTTCTGCTCCAGCCACGAGCTGTAGTTGCCCTTCCATGGAATGCCGTACCCGCGGTCGAGCTCGAGGATCCATTCCGCGGCATTGTCGAGGAAGTACCGGTCGTGCGTCACGGCAATCACTGTTCCGGGGAACTTCTGCAGAAACTGCTCGAGCCACTCGACGCTCTCGGCGTCGAGGTGGTTGGTCGGCTCGTCCAGGAGCAGCATGTCCGGCTTCGACAGCAGCAGGCGGCAGAGCGCCACGCGGCGTTTCTCGCCGCCCGAGAGCTTCTCGATTTTCGAGTCCCAGGGCGGGAGGCGCAGCGCGGCGGCTGCGCGGCGATGATCGCCTCGTATTTCGCCTGCTCCGCGGCGAGCACTTCGAAATCTGCGTCGGGCTCTGCGTACGCGGCGTAGATCTCGTCGAGCTTCGTCTTCGCGGTGAGCACGTCGCCCATCCCCTCCTCGACCGACTCGCGCACGGTTTTGGCGGGATCGAGGCGCGGCTCCTGCGGCAGGAATCCGATGCGCAGATTCGGCATCGGCGTCGCCTCGCCCTCGTATTCGTGGTCGACACCGGCCATGATCTTGAGCAGGCTCGACTTGCCCGAGCCGTTCAACCCCAGCACGCCGATCTTGGCGCCGGGAAAAAAGGAGAGCGAGATGTCCTTGAGGATGACTCGCTTGGGGGGCACGAGCTTGCCCACCCGGTTCATGGTGTAGACGTATTGCGCCATCGGGGGAACGCGATGCGAGAAACCGAAGGGTGCGATTATCGCAGGTCTGACCGCGCGCTCACCAGACGCGTAGCCCAGGATGAGCACACCGCCGAGCCGGAGCGCTCGCCGACCCGCGCCTATTTGTTGGTCGTCGACGCCGGGCGGGCGGTCGTCACCGGCTTTGGCGCACCGGGCTTCGCCGACGCCGGCGGATTCTGCGCCTTGGCCGCCTCCAACTCGGCTGCGGCAGCTGCGGCGCGTTGCTGATCGGCAAGGATCTCGCGCCAGCGCTGCTTGATCGTGTCGTACTTGGCGGTGACCAGTGTCAGCTCTTCCTGCTTTTGCCGGATCAGAATGGTCTGGTGCGAGAGCTCATTGTCGACAGCCGTGGATTCGCGCTCGAGTTCGATCGGAATCGGCTTGCTCCCATAGCTCGCCTTCTGCTTGGCAATGTTCTTCTGCCGGCGCGCAAGGTCGGCGCTGAAGATTTCTGCCGACTTTATCTGCGACTCGAGGGTCGATATCGCGCGGTTCCTGGCGATGTCGATTTCGCTTTCGCTGGTGTAGGACTGCATCAGCGCCCGATCCTTGCGCGCCTGTTCGTCCTTCGCCTTGGCGAGCGCGCGCGCTCGCTCTTCGTCGTCCGACATGGCCTTGATCTGCTCGGGCGTCAGCGGAGGATCGATCTTCTTCACCTGCCGGCCCTGCTTGTCGAGCACGGTCGCGCCCTTGGCGGGGGTTTCGGCAGGGGCCTTGTCGCTGTAATGCACGACGCCCTGTTCGTCGGTCCATTTGTAGGTGCCCGCCGCCGCTGCAGTACCGGCGAAGACCGCCGCGATGAACGCCGCAATCGCGCGGAGGGCAAAGCGCGCCCGCGGCCGCTGCCCCACTGAGTTTGCCTGCTCGATTCCGATCATTTCCACCCTTTTTGATCCGGTGCGTGCGCCGTGGCCTTTTGGTCACGCCGTCGCCCCGTATTGTTCCCGGTACGCACGCACTTCAGCGGCCTGCGCCTCGAGCTCCGGGCGCCCGGCGAGGAACGCCAGCAAATCCTCGAGGGTCGCGATCGCGATGACGGGCAGCCCGAACTCGCGCGTGAGCTCCTGCACCGCCGAACGCTCGCCGCGTCCGCGCTCCATCCGATCAAACGCGATCAGCACGCCTGCGGGGTTGGCGCCGTTCGCCCGGATCAGCTCGATCGCTTCTCGCTTCGCCCCGCCGTCGGTAATCACGTCGTCGACGATCAGGACTTGCCCCTGCAGCGGCGCGCCGACGATCACGCCGCCTTCGCCATGGTCCTTGGCCTCCTTGCGATTGAAACTGTACCGCAGATTGTGCCCTTTTTCGGCCAAAGCAATCGCGGTCGCGGCCGCCAGGCTGATGCCCTTGTAGGCCGGCCCGAACAGCTGATCGCCGGCGATCCCGGAGGCCAGATACGCCTCGGCATAGAACCGTCCGAGGCGGCGCAGGCTGTCGCCGTCGTTGAATAGGCCGGCGTTGAAAAAATACGGTGTCTTGCGCCCCGCCTTGGTCACAAACTGACCGAATCGAAGCACTTCGCATGCCAAGGCAAAAGCGAGAAAATCGTGGCGAAACTGGCTCATCGACGTAGGGTAAAAACGGAGCGTATTTTACCTGTAAACTCCGCGCGCGCCTCGCAGCGCCCGACTCCGCCTCATGCGCATCGTCACGCTCAATGTCAACGGCATCCGCTCGGCCCAGCGCAAGGGCCTCTCGCGGTGGCTCGCGCGCGTCGAGCCCTGGGACGTGGTATGCCTGCAGGAGATCAAGGCCGGCGCGGCCCAGGTCCCGCGCCCGCTGCTGGCGCCGCGCAAGGCCCACGGCTTCTTCCTGTCCGCCTCGCGCAAGGGTTACGCGGGTGTCGCGCTCTACGCCAAGCCGAAGCCCAAGGTAACCACCGGTTTCGGCTCCGCCGAATTCGACGGCGAAGGCCGCTATCTCGAAGCCGATTTCGGCAAGCTCGCCATCGCCAGCGTCTACCTGCCATCGGGATCCGCAGGTCCGCATCGGCAGGCGTCGAAGTTCCGCTTCCTGGAGAAGTTCCTGCCGCATCTGCTCGAGCTGCGCCGGCAGAAGCGCGAGATCATTCTCTGCGGCGACTGGAACATCGCGCATCAGGCGATTGATCTCAAGAACTGGCGCAGCAACCAGAAGAACTCCGGCTTCCTGCCCGAGGAGCGGGCCTGGCTGACACGGGTCTTCGACGAAGTGGGCTTCGTCGACGTTTTCCGCCGCGTCAATCAGGAGCCCGGACATTACACTTGGTGGTCGAACCGCGGCCAGGCGTGGGCAAAGAACGTCGGCTGGCGCATCGACTACCAGATCGCGACCCCGGGCATTGCGGTCACGGCTCATGCGGTGTCGATTTACAAGAACCGGCGCTTTTCCGATCATGCGCCGTTAATCATCGACTACGACTTCGAGTTGTGTTGACGGTGTAAAGCTGCTGCGACGCTTTCCACTCGTCAACGCCGTACCTTGATCCGAATAAATAAGCTCACGCTCGCTCGCGGCAACAAGCGCCTGCTCGAAAACGCGGCGCTGACCGTGCACCCCGGACACAGCGTAGGGCTGATCGGCCCCAACGGCAGCGGCAAGTCGTCGCTGTTCGCGCTGCTTCGCGGCGAGATCGATGCCGAAGCGGGTGAGGTATCCCTGCCGCCATCGTGGGTGATCGCCCACGTTGCGCAGGAGATGCCGCCCGTGATGGCCGCCGCGATCGAATTCGTACTCGACGGCGACATGGAGCTCCGCGCCGTAGAGCGCGCGTTGGCTGACGCCGAAGCCCATCCGGGCACTGCCGGGGAGCATCTCGCGGAGTTGCATCAGCGCTACGAGGCGATCGCCGGTTACAGCGCGCGCGCCCGCGCCGCCAGCCTGCTCTCGGGCCTCGGATTCGCCGCGACGCGCCATGGCGATCCGGTCGCCAGCTTCTCCGGCGGCTGGCGCATGCGGCTCAACCTGGCGCAAGCGCTGATGACGCGCTCGGACCTGCTCCTGCTCGACGAGCCGACCAACCATCTCGATCTCGATGCCGTGCTCTGGCTCGAGGAGTGGCTGCAGCGCTACCCTGGAACTTTGCTGCTGATCACGCACGACCGCGATTTTCTCGACGCGGTCGTCACGTCGATCGTCCATCTCGACGGCCGCCAGCTGCGGGTCTACACCGGTAATTACTCGCAATTCGAGCGCGAGCACGCGCATGAGCTGGCACAACAGCAGGCCGCATACGCCAAGCAGCAGCGGCAGATTGCGCACCTGCGGTCGTATATCGACCGCTTTCGCGCCAAGGCAACCAAGGCCAAGCAGGCGCAAAGCCGCATCAAGGCGCTCGAGCGCATGGAGCTCATCGCCGCGGCGCACGTCGACAGCCCGTTCTCGTTCGCGTTTCCCGCGACTGAGATCCATGCGCGACAGCTCGTCAAGCTCGACCGCGCGACGCTCGGCTACGCGGGCAAGGCCGTCATCAGCGGAGTCGATTGGGCGATTCTCCCTGGAGAGCGTATCGGGCTGCTTGGTCCCAACGGCGCGGGCAAATCGACGCTACTCTCTGCGATCGCGGGCGAGCTTGCGCCGCTCGCCGGACAACGGCTGACCGCGCAGGAATTGCGCATCGGCTATTTCGCGCAGCATCAACTCGAGCAGCTGCGCCTTGAAGAGAGCGCGCTCTGGCACCTGCGGCGGCTCGAGCCGGCGACGCGGGAGCAGGAGCTGCGCGATTTCCTCGGGGGCTTCGACTTTCGCGGCGAGCGCGTGTCCGCGCCGGTCGCGGAATTCTCCGGCGGGGAGAAGGCGCGGCTCACTCTCGCGCTGCTCGTGCGGCAGCGGCCGAATCTCCTCCTGCTCGATGAGCCGACGAATCATCTCGACATCGAGATGCGCGAAGCGTTGACCGAGGCATTGCAGGATTACGAAGGCGCGCTCATCGTCGTCGCCCACGACCGGCACCTGTTGCGCGCGACCGCCGACGAGCTGTGGCTGGTGGCCGACGGCGCTCTCGCGCCGTTCGGCGGCGATCTCGATGACTATCGCGACTGGGTCCGGGCAAGGCGCGGGCGCGATGTCGCCGCTCGACGTGAGAAGGTGACGGACGGATCCGCGCCCGACCGCAGGGCACAGAAACGCTCCGAGGCTGCCGAGCGTCAGCGGCTTGCCGAGCTGCGGAAGCCGCTGCAGCACGAGCTCGCCGATGTCGAAGCCGAGTTGCAGGCTCTCGAGGCGGAAAAGCGCGAGCTCGAAACGTTGCTCGCGTCCGCCGACGCCTACGCCGAGAGCAACAAGGAGAGCTTGATCACGATGCTCGAGCGCCAGGGCGATCTCAGCTGGCAGCTCGCACGTGCGGAAGCCCGGTGGCTCGAACTCCAGGGCAAGCTCGAGCAGATCGGGTAATCACTCCGGCGGGAGCAGTACCTCGACCGCGATCCGCCACACCCCCGCGTCATCGCGCTGCCAGACGTGGACGTAATACCCGCTGCCTTCATCGGCGGTGCCCACGAAGCGCGCGTAGCGACCGTACGTATAGCCGAAGTCGTCGCTCGCGGACGCGCCGGCGCCGGCCGGAGTCCAGAAGACGCGTCGGCCCGTCGCGGCAAAGGCCTTGTGCGCCGCGTCGGCGCCGATCAGCGCGTAGCTGCCCTCGCGCAAGACGCGCACGGAATTCGCGAGCAATTCGAAATACGACGGCGTGTCCGCGGGGTCGGGGTCGAGACTCCGCGCCTCGCGTTCGAGCGCGACGAGCGCATCCTTGCCGCGGTTGGACCGGCGCGCCATCGGGGCAAGCCTCCACGTCTCTCGCGCCGTAGCGCACGCGACGGCGGGCGCTTCCGGCTCTGGCGCAGCCGGTGTCGACACGCCCGCGTCGAGTGCAACGCGCCACACGCCGTTTTCGCGCTTCCACACCGAAAGGAAATAACCGTAACGCGTCGGAGCGCTCGCGTCGCGCTGATTGCGCAGCGAATAAGGTCCGGTCGTGAAGCCGAGATCGCCCGCACGGGCGACGGCGCCCGCCTGCGGCGACCAATCGAGGAGCAACGCCAGCGGATCCGCCGGCACCGGCCGCGCGAGCATGCGTTCGCGCATCGGGCCCGGGCCGGGCCGAAAATCGACGCCATCCGCCGCAAAGTACTCGAGGAAGGACGCGCGGATGCCGCGTTCGGTCGACGCGCGGGCAAACGCGCGCTCGGCGTCGAACAATCCCTCCAGCGTGGCGTCGGGATACGCGACCGGCGCGCTCGCGCAGGCGGCGAGTAGCAAGGCGGCGCTCGCTAACGCAAAAGTTGAGCGATGGGCCATGAAGCTCTCCTTCGTCGCGCGTAATTCGTGAGGTTCGTAAGTGCGACACTACGCAGCGCGCGTTGAAACCGCATGGCCGAATGAATTCGGCCCTACGACACCAATGCCTATCTGAAGCGCATTCACAACGCCTTCTCAGACTCGCCGATCGCGCAGACGTCGCACGAACTTCAAGCCCGACCAAGTCAGATCAATGGCACAGACCTTGACGTCGACTAGCCCGGCGGTGAGCCCGGCGCGCCGGACGATGTCTTCGGTAAGCTCCGTCGCGACACCCGAGGCCTTCTTCGGCCAGGCAATCCAGATCATTCCCGCATCGACGAGCTTCGGCGCGAGCTTTGCGAAATGCGCCGCGAGCACGCGCTCGGTCGTCACGAACGCGAGTGCGCATTCGAAGGGTGCGACGCGGGCCAGGCATTCTAGATTCGGTGCGCCGGCGAGCAACATGTCCAGGTCCCGCGGCGCGTTCAAGGCGATGAATTTCATGCCGGACTTGAGGCCCAACTTGGAGGGCAAGGGCGTCCCTGAGTAGCCCGCCGGCTTCATGGGCGCATCGGCCGCTGGAAGAGGTAGACGCCGAAGCCCAGCGTATCGCGACCCCAGCGCAGGTAGCCGTCGCGCCAGCGGCGGATCCGTTCGAGCATCGCGGGAACGTCGGGGTCGCCCGGCTGCTCGAGCGCGTAGCGCTCGATCGAGCGGCTGTACTTCCATTCGTATTCGTCCCATTCGTCAGGCGACGCGACAAACGCATGCAGGGGAATCAGCCCGGCATCGACACCGGCCTGGACATTGCCGCGATGATCGCGGAACTCGTCAGCCGTCGCCTCCAGATGCGCAAGATATTCCGGCGCCGGCGGCTGCACCCAGTAACCCTCGCCGATAAGAACATAGCCGCCGCGGCGTGTCCAGCCGGCGAGCGTGGTGCAAATGCCCGCGATGCCGCCGCCGATGCCTCCGCCGCCGAGCATCGCCGTGAGGTCGAAGGACTCCGGTTCCGGCGTGAACTCGACGATGTCGATCTCCAGCAGCCGCAGGTGCTCGAGCGCGCCGCGTGACTGCGCGCGCTTCCGCACCGCATCGAGCATCGGCGCCGAAATGTCGACGGCGGTGACCCGCGCCTGGAAGCGCTCGACGAGCTTGAGCGAGAGCTCGCCGCGGCCGCAGCCCAAGTCGAGCACGCTCGCGTCGCGCTCGAGTGGCAGGAGCTCGAGCATCCGCTCGATCTTCGTCGCCGCGATCGGGTTGCAGTAATCGTGATCGCGATGCGCAATCGCGCTGAACTTGTGCGGGTTCATTCCACTTTCTGCGGGCCGCTGGGCAAGGGTTCATTCCAGGGGGCGACGCGCAGCAGGAGCGCCATGCCCGGCAGCGCCAGCGCCGTGCAGAAAAGGAAGAAGGTAAACCATCCGGTCTGCTCGACGATCCAACCCGTCGTCGCGTTAACCAGCGTACTCGGTACCGAGGCGAGGCCGGTAAAGAGCGCGAACTGCGTCGCGGTGTAGCGCGGGTCGGTCGCCCGCGCAATGAACGCGATGAACGCCGCCGTGCCGAGTCCCACGCCCAGCGCCTCGAAGGCGATCACCACCGCCAGCAGCACGCGATCGGGTTCGTTCACATAGGCAAGCCAGGCGAAGCCGAGGATCGATACGACCTGCACCACGCCGAACAGCCAGAGCCCGCGATTGATGCCGATCTTGAGCATCCAGATGCCGCCGAGCAGTCCGCCGACCACGCTCGCCCAGAGACCGACGTTCTTGGCGATGAGCCCGATATCGGAAAGGGAAAAGCCGAGGTCGAGGTAGAACGGCGTCGCCAACGCGGTCGCCATCGAGTCGCCGAGCTTGTAGAAAAAGATGAACGCCACGACGAGCAGCGCCTGCTGCCAGCCGGAGCGCGTAATGAATTCGTGGAATGGCTCGACCACGGCTTCGGCCAGCGTGCGCGGTGCCGGTCGCGCCAGCCGGGGCTCGCCGACGAGAAAGGTGTTGGCGATGCCGGGCAGCATGAACAGCGCGGTGACCGTAAAGACCGTCTGCCACGGGAAATGATCGGCCAGTATCAACGCGAGCGCGCCGGGCACGAGGCTCGAAATGCGGTATGCCTGGACGTGAATCGCGTTGCCGAGGCCGAGCTCCGCGTCGGGGAGGAGCTCGCGCCGATACGCGTCGAGCACGATGTCCTGCGTGGCCGCGAAAAACGCGACGGCCGTGGCGAGATACGCGATCGTCCACAGGTCGAGTTGCGGCTGGAGCGCGCCGAACAGCGGGATCGAGGCGAGCAGCAGCAACTGCGTCAAGAGCATCCAGCCACGGCGGCGGCCTAAGACTGGCAGCGCATAACGATCAACGAATGGTGACCAGAGGAACTTCCAGGTGAATGGAAAACGAACTAGCGCGAACAACCCAATTGCAGTGAGGTCGACGTGCTCCACACGCAGCCAGGCCGGCAACAGGTTGATGAGCAGATACAGCGGCAGGCCGGAGCTGAATCCGGTGAACACGCAGATGAGCATGCGCCGGTTGAACAGCGCCTGACGCCAGCTGACGGAAGACGCACTCATCGGCGGCATTGTATCCGCGCCGCGTAACGCTTGCTCAGCCGCGTTGAAAGCGGTAGATCGCCAGCGATCCCAAAAGATTCGGCAACACGGTCACCTTGCGCGTCTCGTGCAGCACGACGCGCTCGAGCACGCGGAACGTATGCGCCGCGCAGAACGCGTCGAAGTCCGCGACCGTGCACAGATGGATGTTCGGCGTGTCGTACCACTGGTAGGGGAGGCTCTTCGACACCGGCATCCGCCCGCGCAGAACCTGCAGCCGGTGCGACCAGTGGCCGAAATTGGGGAATGTCACGATCGCTTCGCGCCCAACGCGCAGCATTTCGAGCACGATCTCCTCGGTGTGGCGCATCGCCTGCAGCGTCTGCGACAGAATCACGCTGTCGAACGATTTGTCGTCGAAGCCCGCGAGCCCGCTCTCGAGATCGCTCTGGATCACGTTGACACCGTTGCCGATCGACGCTAGCACGCCGGCATCGTCGATCTCGATGCCGTAGCCCGTCACGCCGCGCGATTCGCGCAGGTACGCGAAGAGGCTGCCGTCGCCGCAGCCCAAGTCGAGCACGCGCGCGGTCGGCGCGATCCAGCCCGCGATGGTCGAAAAATCCGCGCGGGTAGCGAGCTTCATCCCGCCTCGCGCGCCAGATAGGTGCGCACGACCGCGTGGTACTGCGGCGTGTCGAGCAGGAAGGCATCGTGGCCGTGCGGCGCGAGGATCTCGGCGTACGAGACATCGCGGCGGGTGTCGACCAGCGCCTTGACGATCTCGCGGGCGCGCGCGGGCGAGAAGCGCCAGTCGGTCGTGAACGAAATGACCAGAAAGCGGCACGTCGCGGGCGCGAGCGCGCGGGCGAGATCGCCGCCCGTCGCCAGCGCGGGATCGAAATAATCGAGCGCCTTGGTGATGCGCAGATAGGTGTTGGCGTCGAAATATTCAGAGAACTTCTCGCCCTGATAACGCAGGTACGATTCGATTTCGAATTCCGGCCGGAACGAGTACTGGATCCCATCCTTCAACTGGCGCCCGAATTTCTCGCCCATCTGCTCGTCCGAGATATAGGTGATGTGGCCGACCATTCGGGCGACGCGCAAGCCGCGTACGGGCTTGACGCCGTAGGCGTAGTAGTGACCGTCATGGAATTCGGGATCGGTCAGGATCGCCGCGCGCGCGACCTCGTTGAAGGCGATGTTCTGCGCGGACAGATTGGGCGCCGCCGCGATCACCAGCGCATTGCGGATGCGCTCCGGGTAGCGGATCGCCCAGGAAAGCGCCTGCATGCCGCCGAGGCTGCCGCCCATGACCGCGGCGAAGCGCTCGATGCCGAGATAATCGGCGAGCCGTGCCTGCGCATCGACCCAATCCTCGACGGTGACGATGGGAAAGTCCGAGGCCCAGGTTGTTGACGCCGACGACGAAAAACCGCGTCGTGTCGACCGGCTTGCCCGGTCCCACCATGTTGTCCCACCAGCCTTCGCTGTCGGGCTGACCGGCGTATGTGCCGGCGACATGATGCGACGCGTTCAACGCATGGCAGACCAGAATCGCGTTGGACCGGTTCGCATCGAGCTCGCCATAGGTCTCGTACATCAGCTCGAACGCGGGCAAGATTGCGCCCGAAGAGAGCGCAAGCGGTTCCGTGAACGCGGCGCGCCGCGGTTGAACGATGCCGACCGAGCCCGGCGATTGAGTCACGATGGTCAATAAAAAACCCGATCAGCTCGCGCTAATCGGGTCGGCAGACTTCGACACAGCAACCTCGCCGCTTTAGCCGTATTTGTCGGGGAATCTTCCTTGTGGGGAGGCCCCTTCGCGCCCGCAAGCTGATCGTCAAATCGGCGCGTGGCTGCTAGTTTACCGAGGCGCTCCCGGATGTCAATTACCGA
>VBCS01000238.1 GCA_005888955.1 Betaproteobacteria bacterium | reverse complement strand
CCTGCCAGAAAAAAAGATAGGGGCTGATGGTCGTGCCGAAAACCGCGACGACCACCGTCAGGTATTCGGTCGTCAACGCGAAATGCGGCGTCACCGTGTGCGCCGCTACTTCGCGCCATGGAATGTCGATCGTCAGCACCAGCAGCACATAGGACAGCAGCGCCATTGTGAGCCACTTGAGGTAGCGCACGTAGCGCCGGTACGACAGGAAGACCTGCAGCAGCAGGCAAACGGTGCCGAACGCGACCGCGTACACATGCGGCGGACCGCCGACGATGAGGCGCAAGGCATCGCCCATTGCGGCGATGTCGGCGGCGATGTTGATCGTGTTGGCGACGACGAGCAGAGCGACGATACCGTACAGCACGGGCCGCGGAAAGTTTTGGCCGATGTTTGCCGCAAGGCCGTGGCCGGTGACGCGGCCGATGCGCGCGCTGACCATCTGGATCCCGACCATCAGCGGATACGTGAACAGCATCGTCCACAGCGTCAGGAAGCCGAATTGCGCGCCAGCCTGTGCGTACGTGGCGATCCCGGACGGATCGTCGTCCGCGGCCCCGGTGATGAGCCCGGGACCCAGTTGCTTCAGCCAGTCGCGTAATTTGCGGCGCATCGAGATCCCCTTAGACCGCGGCGGACTATAGCAGCATTCCAGTTGCACTGCGTTACTGCCAGTCGGACTCGATGTCGCGCTCCTTGTTGTCGTGGAGGAAGAGCAAACCGACGATGCAAGTCATGACGGCGACGACGATCGGATACCAGAGGCCGTAATAGATGTCGCCGCTGGCTGCCGCCATCGCGGTGGCGAGCAGCGGCAGCATGCCCCCGAACCAGCCGTTGCCGATGTGATACGGCAGTGACATCGACGTGTAGCGAATGCGCGTCGGGAACAGCTCGACCAGGAACGCCGCGATCGGCCCGTACACCAGCGTTACGTAGATCATCATGATGACCAGTATCAGCACCGTCATCGGTTTGTTGATCCTGCTGCTGTCGGCAGGGCCCTGCGGATAGCCGCCGGCACGGAGCAGCTCCGCAGTCTTCTTCTCGTTCCAGCCCTTGAGTTCGGTGTCACCGATTCTGATGTTGACATTGTCGGTCGCGCCGGTCGGCAAGGCGACCGATTTGAAGGACAGCCCCTGCCTGGTCAGGAAATCCTTGGCGCGGTCGCAGTCCGAATACCTTGTCAACGGCGTGACGAAAACGTGGAAAGCGCAGTCCTTTGCCGAGACCGTGATCGGCGTCTTGTCCCGGTAGGCCTCGAGCGCGGGATTGGCGTAATGCAGCAACAACGCGAACAGCCAGAAATAGGTCGCCGCAGCGATGAAACATCCAAAGAGGATGATTCTCAGCCGGCCGATCCGGTCCGACAACCCGCCAAAGACGACAAAAAACGGCGTCGCGATCAGCAGCGACAGACCGATCAGTCCATACGCTGTCTGGTCGTCCACCTTGAGCGTAATCGTCAGGAAGTATGGTGCGTAAAACTGGGCCGTGTACCAGACTACGCCTTGGCCCGCGGTCGCGCCGAAGAGCGCGAGCAGGACGTATTTGTTATTCGGGTACGCGAGGAAGCTGTCGCGGAGCGGCGCCTTCGAGCCTCTGCCTTCGGCCTTCATGCGCTGGAACACCGGCGATTCGTTGAGTCTCAGGCGGATGTACACCGAGAAGACCAGCAGGATCAACGACACCAGGAACGGGATGCGCCATCCCCACACGGCGAAGTCCTTCGCGCCGAGGACACCGGAAAAACGGCACATTCCGATGACTAAGAGCGCCAGGAAGAAGCCGAGCGCCGCGGTGGTCTGGATCCAGCTCGTGTCGTAACCGCGCCGATTCTGCGGCGCGTGCTCGGCCACGTAGGTGATCGCCCCGCCGTACTCGCCTCCCAGCGCGAGACCCTGCAACAGGCGCAGGCTGAGGAGCAGAATGGGTCCTCCCCAGCCGATGGTCTGGAACGTGGGGATCAGACCGACCGCGAACGTCGAGAAGCCCATGACCACGATCGTCCACAGGAATGTGTACTTGCGGCCGACCAGGTCGCCGATCCGGCCGAACACGATCGCGCCGAACGGCCGCACCAGGAATCCGGCCGCATAAATCGCGAAGGCGGAAAGCAGGGCCGCCGTGTCGTTACCCTTCGGAAAGAACAGCGCCGCAAAAAACGGCGCCAGCGTCGCGTACAGGTAGAAGTCGTACCATTCGAAAACAGTGCCGAGCGACGAGGCGAATATGACTCGCCGTTCCTCCGCCTTCGAGCTCAGCTGCACGTGAGTCACCTGCGGTCGGGCTGTCGAAATGACGCTTCCTCGAAGGTTCGTGCCGCAAGAGCTCCGCGGCGTTCCATCGCCGTGGGTCGCCGCGCGATGCAACAGCGGCATGATGTGCCCAGCCCGCGGTCAGCGACGGGCGAGCGGGAACCTTACGGGAAACTCCAAAGCCGAGCAACGGTCGCCTTGGCCGGTGCTTCTATATTGCGGGCGAAGGCGATCCGGCTCCGGCCGGGGGTCGGCGATGCGGTTTCTACGGGGTGCAGACCGGCAGAGCGAGCGCTTGCAGCACGTCGCCGGTCGCGGTGTTCTCGGCGAACGCAACGATCTCCAGCGGGCCGCGCTCGGCGGGCAGCGGCAAGCTGAAATGCTGCCGCAACTCGCCCGCGACACCGATCGGCGCACCGGCACGCAAGGAGCGAACGACATGGTCGTGGGAGAGCCGCTTGCCGGCGTTTTCGCCCGCCTTGACATCGCTGACAAGGCCGCTCTGCGTCAACGCGACCGCGACCGCCGCATGGGCGCGGTCGCGCGGCTGCGGGATACGCACGTATAGATCGACCGCAGCCGTGCTGCCGTCGAGCGGAGCGACATCGAGCTCGATCATGGCGCGCGCCGGCCGGGCGTTGATCGTAGCGAGCGCCGCAACGGGTTGGCTCGCGTCATGCCACACGGAGAAATCGGTCCCCTGCAACAACACCTGCGGGGTATAGACAAAGGCCGCGTGCCGCCGCGACTGCTGCTCGTGTTGCCGTTCGGTGAAGGCCGCACTGCCGAAGCGATCGCGCCAACCGAGCCGGTCCCAGTAATCGACGTGGAACGCGAGCGCCACCGCGCGCGCCGGCGGCGCGCCGAGGTCCAGCCCGGACAACCAGCGATCGGCCGGCGGGCAACTGTCGCAACCTTCGGACGTGTAGAGCTCGAGCAGCGCGACGGTGTGATTCGGACTGGCGGCGTGGCAATCTGCGGCACTCAACACTGGCCACAGCGCCGCGGCGGCGCCGAGCAAGCAACTCCACATTGCGTTCATCGCGGTCTGCCTCCTCGAGCCTTGGTCGCGCGAGCGAGTGCAAACCTTACCGGTGGTCTTCGCCCGATGTGCTAGCATCGATGCGCTCCAGCGTGCGCGGCGCCCGGACGAAAGCATCCGTTCGCCGATCCTCCCCCGAATAACATCGTCACAGGAGAATGACACATGGGAATCATGGGCATCATCGGAACGATCATCGTCGGCTTCATTGTCGGCGTCCTCGCACGGTTTTTCTATCCGGGTGCCGTGCCACTCGGGTTCTGGCTCACCGTAGCGCTCGGGATCGGTGGCTCGATCGTCGGCGGGCTCATCAGCAGTCTGATCTGGAAGAGTCCCGACGGCAAGTTTCATCCCGCCGGTTGGATCATGTCGCTCATCGGCGCGCTGCTCCTGCTCTGGATGTACATCAACTTCTTCAAGTGAGGCGGCTCCGGGAGAAGGATCCGCGGAATTTGCCGCCCGAATATCGACGACGCCGCGCAGGCTCGGGCGTCTATAATTTGCGCATGACACAGCTTCCTTCTCCCGAAGTGATGTACCGCGCGGTGGTCGACCACGATCCGACCTTCGAGGGTATTTTCTTCGTCGGCGTCGCGACCACCGGAATCTTCTGCCGCCCTACGTGCCGCGTGCGCACGCCGAAGCGCGAGAACGTCGAATTCTTCACCTCGACGAGCGAAGCGCTGCACGCGGGTTACCGCCCGTGCCGGCGCTGTGAGCCGCTGCAGGAGGGCCGCGGCGCTCCGGCGCTGGTGACGCAATTGCTTGCCGCGGTCGAGGCCGAGCCGACGGGGCGCCTGCGCGACGTCGATCTGGCCCGGCGCGGCATCGAACCCTCGACGGCCCGGCGCGCGTTCAAGCGCTATTGCGGCATGACCTTTCACGCCTATCATCGCGCGCGCCGCATGGGCCTGGCCCTGGCGGGGGTGCGCCAAGGAAAATCCATGCTCGACCTCCAGCTCGATCACGGCTTCGAATCCGGCAGCGGCTTCCGAGTCGCGTTCAACCGGCACGTCGGCGCCGCTCCCAGCCGTGCGCACGACGTCGAATGCCTTTACGCACAATGGTTCGAGACTCCGCTCGGCGCAATGCTCGCGCTGGCTGACGACCGCGGACTTGCGCTACTCGAATTCGTGGACCGGCGCGGCCTCGAACGCGAAATCGAGGTCATGCAAAAGAAACTCAAGCGCCCGATTCTGCCCGGCGCACATCGTTACCTGGCACAGATCGGCGACGAGCTCGCGGCGTACTTCGCGGGCCGCGAGCTGACCTTTGCCACACCGATCGCGCTTTGCGGCTCTGCGTTCCAACGTGCGGTATGGAATGCGCTCCTTTCCATCCCGCCCGGAGCGACGCGCTCCTACGCCGATATCGCGGCGACAATCGGTCGCGGCACCGCGGTGCGCGCGGTCGGCCGAGCCAACGGCGACAACCGCCTGTGCCTCATCGTGCCCTGTCACCGCGTGATCGGCGCCGACGGCACGCTGACCGGGTACGGCGGCGGGTTGTGGCGCAAGCAGTGGTTGCTCGAGCACGAGCGCGCCCACGCCGGCCGTGGCCAGCTCGCACTCGGGGTGACCCAGCCCGGCGGCGACGCGAGGGCACACCCCGCCTCCGACTGAATCGATGGCTCCTGGCGACGCGGCCCGGCTGCTGTTGCTGGCCGCGGTCTGGGGCGGCTCGTTTGCGTTCATGCGCGTCGCCGTTCCCGCGCTGGGGCCGTTGTGGCTCGCGTTCTCGCGCGTCGCGCTGGCCTTCGTCGCGCTTTTCGCGCTCTCGCTCGCTCGCCGTTCCATCCCGCCGCTCTCCGCGCATTGGCGCGGGTATCTCATGGTCGGGGTGGTGAACTCGGCGTTGCCCTTCGCGCTCTTTTGCTTTGCCGAGCAATACATCAGCGCTTCGGCTGCGGCGATCCTCAACGCGACGAGTCCGTTCTTCGGCGCGCTCATTGCCGCGCTGTGGCTCGGCGAAGCGCTGACGCTACGCAAGATCGCAGGCATGGCGCTCGGTCTTGCCGGCGTCGTCGTTCTCGTCGGATGGCAGCCCGAGCCGCTGTCGGGAATGATGCTTTGGGCGACGCTGGCTTGCCTCGCGGCCGCGCTTTGCTACGGGATCGCGAGCGTCTACGCCAAGCAGCGCATGGCCGCGGTCCCGAGCTCGGCGATCGCGCTCTACAGCCAGCTCGCCGCTGCGATCGTCCTCGCGCCGGCACTCTGCCTTGTGCCTGCGCCGGAACCTCTCACGCCGCTCGTCGCCGCCAACGTCCTCGCCCTTGCGCTGGCGTCGACGGCTTTCGCGTATCTGTTGTATTTCCGGCTGATCGCGACCATCGGGCCGGCGCGAGCGCTGACAGTCACGTTTCTGATCCCGCTCTTCGGCGTGTTGTGGGGTGTCCTTTTTCTCGGCGAGCCGTTCGCCGCCAACACGCTCTCTGGCTGCGCGCTCATCGTCGCCGGCACCTGGATCGCGGCCCGCATCGCGCCGCACCCGGCCAAAGCGAACTAAAATCAGACGAGTTCCGCGGCGGGACCGAGTACCTGTGCGCGCAACTCGCGATAGCGTGGCAGTGTGGGCGGGTAGACGCAGATGTATTTCACCTGCGCTGCCTGCAGACAACGCTGCTTGATGATCTCGAGCTTTTGATCCCTGGGATTTTGGACCTGCTCGGGCTCCTTTGCATCGACGATCGCGACGATGGTCATGTCTCGGTCGCAGACGACGAAACCGACGTGCTGATTAGCTATCTTGCGGAACGCGCGCAGCCTTTCCATTCCCTGCGGGCCGATCTTGACCTGCAACACGTCGGCGAGCCGCACCCGCGCGAAGATTTCATGCCGCGGAAACGCCGCCTTGAGCAATAGATATACGACGTTCTCTGCTTTGGATAAAAAACGCGGACGCAGGAGGTAGAGTCCGGGAACCTCTGCGCTCGACAGCAGCCGCGTCGTCTCGCCTTCGGTCCATTGCGCAACCGTGTTCTGCGGGTCGGACGCCGACCGCTCGGCCTGACTCGCGCTGCGGCTCCGTCGCATCAATCCGACCAGCACGAATACGACGAGCGTGCCTATCGCCAGCGCGAAGAGCATCCCGGAAGTCATGCGAGCGGGTTCCTGAGCATCGTGGTCCGGCGCGCCAAATGCTGAGTAGTCTAATGCATTTTGCAAGCACGTGGGCTAAGCTCCCGCGAGTCGCGAGCCTATAATTCGAGCATGAGCGGTGCGACATCGTCGGCGCGGCTGTTGCAGAGGTGGCCCGGGATGGGACGTTCCGCGAGCGTCGTTGCGTTCGTCGGCTTCCTAGCCAGCGCCGCATTCGACGCGCATGCGCTGTTCATCGTCAATCAGCCCTGGGTCAAGCCGGGCACGCGGAACACCGAAGCCTACATGGTTCTCACCAGCACCGAAGGCGCGACTCTGATCGGCGTGCGCTCGTCGATTGCGGCGCAGGTGTCGCTGCGCGGCCCGGGGCTTCGTGGCCGTGCGCGTAAAGGCTTGCCGTTGCCTGCGGGCGCCGCGATCGCGCTAAGGCCGGGAGCCGATCGCATCGTATTGACCGGGCTCACGCGCGCGCTGAAGCCAGGCGAGCGTGTTGTACTTACGCTCGAGGTCGAGACGGCGACCGGCACGCGCGAGGGAATCGAGGTCGCCGCTGAAGTACGCAGCGAGTCACCGCTCGACGCTGAGCGCCGGGCCCATCGTCACTAGCTTCGCTCACGACCCTCGCGCGGCGGGCGACTTGCGGCGATGCCGCGACTTGCCTAGAATTCGTGCGTCCCCGCCGATGAATATCCCCCGCCCCCGCGCTTCTCAAGCGCTCCTTCTGGCCCGCCTGGCTGCGACCGCAACTCTGGTCTCGGGGGCCATGCTCGCGCCCATCGCCCGCGCCGAGGTATCGCTCGCTCCTAGCGGTGCGGCCGTTACGATCGGCGACGGCAACAATGTGAGGATGTACGGCGCCGCGCTCAACTGGGATTCGCTGTGCGCGTGCACAGCGCTCAAAGAGTACGGCTTCGATACGCGGCTCGTCGCACAGCTGGCGTACTGGCGCGGGCGGGAGCATCCCGCCGTGCGCAGCTCGTTGTGGGATGCGAGCCTGATACCGATGTTGCGCTGGATCGGCCCACAGGTTGCAACCGTGCGTCCGTTCGCCGAGCTGGGCGTTGGCGCACACCTGCTCTCCGCCACGCGCATCAATACCGAGCGCAACTTCAGCACCACGTTCCAGTTCGGCGATGTCGCCGGAGTGGGCGTTACCTTCGGCGAGCGCCAGCGTTACGAGCTCGGTGCATACGTTCATCATATTTCGAACGCTGGCATCAAGGAGCCCAACAACGGCATCACCTTCTTCGGTGTCGTCCTGCGAACCGCGTTGCCGTGGAGTCCGTAGCGCTTCGATAAAAAAAGCCCCGCCGAAGCGGGGCTTTGCTTGTATGGGTCTCGCGAGACGCGAGATGACGTCCCGGTTGCGGTCGCCGCCATGGCCGACCGCGCGGGAAAAAGCGTCACATATCCATATCGCCCATTCCACCCATGCCGCCCATGCCGCCGCCGCCGCCCATCGGCTTCTCGTCCTTCGGGAGCTCGGCGATCATCGCCTCCGTGGTGAGCATCAGGCTCGCGACCGATGATGCGTTTTGCAAAGCGAACCGCGCCACCTTGGTGGGATCGACGACGCCCATTGCGACGAGGTCTCCATACTCCCCCGTCTGGGCATTGAAACCGAAGTTCCCGTTCTTCTCGACAACCTTGTTGACGACGACGGACGGTTCGTCACCGCTGTTGGCGACGATCTGCCGCATCGGCTCTTCGAGTGCGCGCAACACGATCTTGATGCCTGCATCCTGATCGGCGTTGTCACCCTTGAGGTTTTTGAGGTTGGCACGAGCGCGGAGATAAGCCACTCCACCGCCGGCGACGATGCCTTCCTCGACCGCCGCCCGGGTCGCATGCAGCGCGTCCTCGACACGGGCCTTCTTTTCCTTCATCTCGACTTCGGTCGCGGCGCCGACCTTGATCACCGCCACGCCACCGGCGAGCTTTGCCACTCGTTCCTGCAGCTTTTCCTTATCGTAATCCGAAGTCGCCTCGTCGATCTGCACGCGGATGTTCTTCACGCGCGATTCGATCGCCGATTTCTCGCCCGCGCCGTCGATGAGCGTGGTGTCTTCCTTCGCGACCTCGATCTTCTTCGCGCGGCCGAGATCCTTTAAGGTCGCGTTCTCGAGCTTGAGGCCCAGCTCCTCGGCGATCACCGTGCCGCCGGTCAGGATCGCGATGTCTTCGAGCATCGCCTTGCGGCGGTCGCCGAAGCCCGGTGCCTTGACCGCAGTCGTCTTCAGAATGCCGCGGATATTGTTCACGACCAGCGTCGCCAGCGCCTCGCCATCGACGTCCTCGGCGATGATCAGCAGGGGCTTGCCCGACTTGGCGACCTGCTCGAGCAGGGGCAGAAGATCGCGGATATTCGAGATCTTCTTGTCGTGCAGCAGGATATACGCGTCTTCGAGAATCGCGACCTGCTTGTCGGGATTGTTGATGAAATACGGCGAGATGTAACCGCGGTCGAACTGCATGCCCTCGACGAGCTCGAGCTCGTTTTCCAGGCCCTTGCCGTCCTCGACGGTGATCACGCCTTCCTTGCCGACCTTGTCCATCGCGTCGGCGATCGTCTTGCCGATCGATTCGTCGGCGTTAGCAGAAATGGCGCCCACCTGGGAGATTTCCTTGCTCGTCGTGCACGGTTTGCTGATCTTCTTGAGCTCCTCGACCACGGCGAGGACCGCCTTGTCGATCCCGCGTTTCAGGTCCATCGGGTTCATGCCCGCGGCGACATACTTCATGCCTTCGGTCACGATCGACTGTGCGAGCACAGTAGCGGTCGTCGTGCCGTCGCCGGCGACGTCCGAGGTCTTGGACGCGACTTCCTTGACCATTTGCGCGCCCATGTTCTCGAACTTGTCCTTGAGCTCGATTTCCTTTGCCACGGAAACGCCGTCCTTGGTGATCGTCGGCGCGCCGAAGCTGCGCTCGAGCACAACGTTGCGGCCCTTGGGGCCGAGCGTAATCTTGACGGCGTTGGCGAGGATGTTTACCCCGCTCAACATTCTGTTGCGGACGCCTTCACCGAAGCGTACGTCTTTGGCTGCCATTTTCGTTGCTCCTCAATGCTGTGTGTGATCGCGCGACTAAAGTCACGCGACGATGCCGATGACGTCGTCTTCGCGCATGTGCAGGTAGTCCTGTCCGTCCAGCTTGAATTCCTGGCCGGAATACTTGCCGAAGAGAATCTTGTCGCCGACCTTGACGCCCATGGGAATCAGCTTGCCGTTGTCGTCGGTCTTGCCGGGCCCGGCGAACACGATCTCACCTTGCGACGGCTTTTCGGCCGCGGTGTCGGGGATGACGATACCGCCGGCGGTCTTGCGTTCCTCTTCCAGCCGTTTGACGATCACGCGATCGTGTAGGGGATTAATCTTCATGTCAGTGCTCACTCCGTATAAAATTAATAAAAATCAAAAACTTAATATCAATAACGGTGCAGACCGAGAACCTTCAAGCCGATTCATCTGTTAGCACTCGTCATATGCGAGTGCTAATAATAGAGAATACCGGGTGTTAAATCAAGCCCATCGGAGGGCCGGCAACGTGGTGGGTGCCGGGCCAGGATTGCGGTTCGGCGGATGGTTTAAGGTCTTTCGCAGGGGTTGACCCATGGCTACCTCACCGGGGGACACCGTTCGGCGCGCAGTTTGAGGCCCTCGCGCTCACCCGCCGCTTGATCCGCGAAGCGGCGGTCACGAGCCGGCCGACGGAGTCGGCATTAGCGGCGATGGGTCTTGTTGGTTGCTGCACGCGCGGACAGCGGAGGCGGCGAGATCGCGCGGCGACGGTTGTCCAAAACAGGTCTTTTCAGTGAAAACGCCCGGTCGGGCGAAACGCTCGACGCGGCATTCGCCAAGGCGCGGCTTCCTTTAGCAGCGCTCTCCAATGTGCTAAGGTTTCCGCTCGGTCGACAGCGGACCGCGCAGCCCGGCACGCTTCGCAGCTGACGCTCGACGCCGGGCGCTACCAAGCCTTTAGGGAGAACAAACGATGGCGAACGAATTTACGCCGGCCGGGTCCGGCGCGGCCGTCGCGCCACGAGAGCCACGCGTCGTCGATGCCGGTCGCGGCGCCTCCTGGTGGAGCGAAGGCTGGCGGCTGTTCACGCCCGACGTGGGGGT
This sequence comes from Betaproteobacteria bacterium, assembly GCA_005888955.1. Classification (GTDB taxonomy): domain Bacteria; phylum Pseudomonadota; class Gammaproteobacteria; order Burkholderiales; family Casimicrobiaceae; genus PALSA-1003. Next base: position 3,203 of record VBCS01000238.1, on the reverse strand, counting down.
GTGGCTCCTGATCATGCTCATCCTCATCGCCGTCCACATTTGCGGCGCGTTCATCCCAGTCGTCGGTTCGCTGGCCCTGCAGATTCTGTTTCCGGTCTTTTCCGGCGGCTTGATGCTGGGATGCCGAGCCCTGGATCGGGGCAATCCCCTTACGGTCCGCCATTTGTTCGGCGGTTTCAGTCAACGCACTGGACCACTGGTCATCGTCGGCCTCATCTATACCGGGCTGGCGATCCTCATCTTGCTCACCGTCGCCGGCATGATGATTGCGATCTTCGGGGTTGCGATTCTTGGCATGCTGACGGGCGCCGCTGACCCTTCCCAGACCGGCATCGCGCTCGGCAGCGTGGTCGTCGCGGTCCTCCTCGGCATCCTGTTCTTCCTGCTGCTACTTTTGCCGCTCATCATGGCCATCTGGTTTGCACCGGCTCTGGTCATGCTGGGGGAGCTGAGTCCGGGGGCAGCGATGAAGGCGTCATTCCACGGGTGCCTGCAGAATGTCATTCCGTTCCTGGTATATGGCGCCGTCGGCATCGTGCTCGCCGTCATCGCGACGATACCGTTTGGCCTTGGGTGGTTCGTGCTCGGGCCGGTCGCGATTGCGAGTGTCTACGCGTCGTATTGCGACATCTTCGAGGACAAAAGCGCGTCGTAAACGGGATTCGGTCGCGAGCAGCGCCGCGCCAGGCTCAATTCAGCGGCGCTTGTAAGCCGACGGCGCTGCGCACGCGCGCCGCAATCGACGTCGGTGCGCTTTGCCGGACGAACCAGCGCAGATGAGCGGTATCGCCGGCGTGGTCGAACGCATACGACTTGAGGAGGTGCTGCACCATCGCTCCATAGCGCGACGCGCGGGGAATACGCACGACCCAGGTTTTCTTCCCCGGTGGGGTCGCGAAAAGCGCATTGAGGAGCTCGCGTCCGTATCCACCGCCTCGGCGGCCGAATTCGAGACCGGCCAGCCATAGCTCGTAGCCGCCCTCAAGGGCGCGGAAGCCAGGGACCGCGACCGATTCGACGCGACCCGTTTTCGGATCCTCCTCGACGAAGTAACCGCTGACGAGCGCCCGCTTCAGCCGCGCGAAGAATTCAACCGCAGCCGGCGTGTCGGCCGCTAATCCGCGATCGAAGCTGCCTTCCGCCGCAGCTTCCCGGATGAGCGTCCGGAGCATCGCTAAGTGACCGACATGAGCCGGTGCAAGCACAGGCATCCCGCGCATGAAAGAGGGAACGGATTAAATTAACGTGCGTTCCGATCGCGCGGGGCTGCAAGCTTACGAACGGACTGCGTCAGGCCACGAGCGGTCGAGCGTGCAACCCGTATCGAGTGTTCATCGTGTATACGACAGGCTTTCCGGCCACGCTATTTTGCCCCGCGCGCCAGGAGCTAGTGTGCCTGCTCCCAGTTGGGTCCGGCGCCGACGTCGACGACCAGCGGCACGTCGAGGGTCGCGACACCTGTCATCAATCGAGGTAGCTCCCCCTTCAACTGCGCGACTTCGGCATTCGGAACCTCGAGCACGAGCTCGTCATGGACTTGCAGGATCAAGCGCGAGCTCAGCCGCTCGCGATCGAGCCACGCTTGCACCTCGATCATCGCCAGCTTGATCAGGTCCGCGGCGGTGCCCTGCATCGGAGCATTGATGGCTGCCCGCTCGGCCGCCTGACGCCGCGGGCCGCCGCCGGCGTTGATGTCGGGCAGCCATAGCCGCCGACCGAACACGGTCTTCACATAGCCTTGCTTGTGCGCCAGCTCCCGGGTGCGCAACATGTACGCGGCCACGCCAGGGTACCGCGCAAAATACTTGTCGATGAACTGCTGCGCGGCGCCACGCTCGATGCCGAGCTGTGCCGCCAGTCCGAACGCGCTCATGCCATAGATCAGTCCGAAGTTCACCGCCTTGATGTACCGGCGCTGGTCCGACGTGACCTCGCCGATCGGCACGCCGAAGATCTCGGCCGCCGTCGCTTTGTGAATGTCCTCTCCTTCGGAGAACGCTTTCTCCAGCGACGCATCGCCGGACAGATGGGCCATGATCCGCAGCTCGATCTGCGAATAGTCCGCCGAAACGAGCACGTGCCCCGGTGACGCGATGAACGCCTCGCGGATGCGCCGGCCTTCCACCGTCCGTACGGGGATGTTCTGCAGGTTCGGTTCGGTGCTGGCCAGCCGACCCGTCACGGCCGTTGCCTGCGCGAAGTTCGTGTGTACGCGGCCGGTTGCCGCGTTGATCATCTGGGGCAGCTTGTCGGTATAGGTCGATTTGAGCTTCGAGAGCATCCGGTGCTCGAGCAGCAGCTTCGGCAGCGGGTAATCGGCGGCGAGCTCCTGCAGCACTTCCTCGTCGGTCGACGGCTGGCCGGTCGCGGTTTTTCTCACCACGGGCAGCTTCATCCGGTCGAACAGGACCTCGCCAAGCTGGCGCGGAGATCCCAAATTGAACGGGCCGTCGGCGAGCTGAAACGCTTGCTGCTCCAACGTGAGCATCCGCTCGCCGAGCACGCGGCTCTGCGCGGCGAGGAGTACCGGATCGAGCAGCACGCCGTTGCGCTCCATGCGGAACAGCACTTCACGCGTCGGCAGCTCGATACGTTCATAGACATACGTGAGCTCGGCGTCGGCGGCGATGCGCGGGTACAGCGCGTGGTGTAGCTGCAAGGTGATGTCGGCGTCCTCGGCCGAGTACTCGGTGGCGCGGTCGACCGCGACCTGGTCGAAGGCAATCTGGCTCGCGCCCTTGCCGGCGACCTCCGCATAGCTCAGCGTCTTGACGTCGAGATGGCGCCAGGCAAGGTTGTCCATGTCGTGCAGCCGATGCGACTCCAGCACGTAAGATTGCAGCATGGTGTCGTGCGCGACGCCGGCGAGCACGATGCCGTGGTTGGCGAGTACGTGCTGGTCGTACTTGACGTTCTGCCCGAGCTTTTTCGCGCGAGGATTCTCGAGCCAAGGCTTGAGCCGCGCAAGGACGGCATCCAGCGGCAGCTGTAGCGGTGCGCCGGCGTAGCGATGCGCGACCGGCACGTACGCAGCGCGGCCCGGCACGATGGCGAAGGAGATGCCGACGATGCGTGCCTGCATGGGATCGAGGCTCGTCGTCTCGATATCGAAGGTGACGAGATCCGCCTGCTCGATTGCCGCGAGCCAGCGGTCGAGCGCGGCTTGATCGAAGATGGTTTCGTATTCGCGCGCGACGGCGGCG
>VBCS01000239.1 GCA_005888955.1 Betaproteobacteria bacterium | reverse complement strand
GACCATCCAGAAGCAGATCCTGGACCTGATCGCGGCGCTGCAGCGCAAGCACCAGATGTCGGTGCTGTTCATCACCCACGACCTCGCGGTCGTCGGCGAGATCGCCGATTACGTCGTCGTGATGCGCAACGGCGAGATCCGCGAGCAAGGTCCGGCGAAGACCGTATTCGAGAATCCGCAGGACGCGTACACCAAGGCGCTCTTGCAATGCCGGCCCCGGCTCGACCGCCGGCCGGTGCGCCTACCCGTGATCGAAGATTTCATGGGCGGCAGCGCGCACGCGATGAACCTGAACGAGCGCAAGCGCGGCGTCCGGCCCTCCGACCCGATCATTCTCGACGTCCGCAAGCTCGGCAAGGACTTCTATACGCGCGAGGGCGTTTTCGGCCGCCGCAAGTTCGAGGCGGTGAAGGACGTGTCCTTCAAGCTGCCCAAGGGCAAGACGCTGGGACTCGTCGGCGAGTCGGGTTCCGGCAAGACGACGGTCGGCCTGACGCTGATGCGCCTGCACGAAGCGTCCGCGGGAGAGGCGCTGTTCGAAGGCCGCGACATCCTGTCGATGACGCCGCGCGAGTTCATGGTCTACAAGCGGCGCATCCAGATCATTTTCCAGAACCCCTACGCGTCGCTCAATCCGCGCTTCCTCATCGGCCAGATACTCACCGAGCCCATGATGATCCACGGCGTGGGCTCGTCGACTCAGGAACGCACGGACCTCGCGTTCGAAATGCTGCAGAAGGTCGGTCTGCCCGAGGTATCGTTCTACAAATACCCCCATGAGTTTTCCGGCGGACAACGGCAGCGCATCGCGATCGCGCGCTGCCTGACGCTCAAACCTGACATCCTGATCTGCGACGAATCCGTGTCGGCGCTCGATGTCTCGGTGCAAGCGCAGGTGCTGAACCTGTTGCAGGACCTGCAGGACGAGTTTCACCTCTCGTATATCTTCATCTCGCACGATCTCGCGGTCGTGAAGTACATCTCCGACCAGGTCATGGTCATGAATCAGGGGGAGATCATCGAGATCGCCGACTCCGACGAGATCTACCGGCACCCGCAGCAGCCATATACGAAGAAGCTGCTGTCCGCGATACCCAAGGGATGGCACCACGGAGCGTAGGGCCGGATTTAACCGGCCAACGCCGCGGCCGAATGAATTCGACCCTACAGCATGAAGACCCTGACCCGCTGCGCGCCATCGAGCGCTATCGGGCCCACGCGGAAGGGTATGACGCCTCAGCCGCACGCACGATGCGGTTGCGCCGGCGCACGATCGCGGCGCTCAAGCTCAGGCACGGCGACGCAGTGCTCGACGTTGCCTGCGGCACGGGCCTGTCATTTCCTCTCCTCGTCGCCGCTGTCGGCGCGGAAGGGCGCGTCACCGGCGTCGAGCTTTCGCCCGACATGGCGCGCCGTGCGCGCGACCGGATCGCGCGCACCGGTTGGGCCAACGTGACGTTGATCGAGGCCGCGGCCGAGGATGCACCACTCGCCGGCCCCTTCGACGCCGTGCTGTTCAACTTCGCCCATGACGTGCTGCAGTCACCCGCGGCGCTGGCGCATCTGTTCGCCTTCGTCGCGCCCGGCGCACACGTGGCGGCATCGGGTTCGAAGCTGCTGCCCCGCTGGCTAGCGCCCGCAAACGTCCTTGTGCGTCGGATCAACGCACCCTATCTGACGACGTTCGCCGGCTTGCGGCGGCCGTGGCGTTACCTCGCCGACCAGGTTCCTGATCTGGAAGTGCGCGCCGCGCTTTGGGGTGCAGGCTACGTCGCGCATGGCCGTTATGGGCAACAGTTCAACCGGCTAAATATGGTTAACCCGTAAGCCCAGGCGGGCTTGGGTAGGTGCGAATTCATTCGCGCGCGGCGTGACCATGCCGCGATGCGGCCGAATGAATTCGGCCCTACAACGTAAACGCCATGTCGCGCACGACCGCGCCGGGAAGCCGCATGCTGCTGACGTTACGCTCGCGGTACGTGTCGCCGTTGACAAGCAACTCGCGTTCGGCGGTGAGTCCGACCAGCTGGTCGCCGAGCAGCCGGAAGACACTATCGTCGAAGCGCATGACGTCGACCGGCGCCACGATCTTCCCACCCTCGACCCAGAACGAGGCGAAGCGGGTCATGCCGGTCAACCGACACGCTGGCCGATCGGAGAAATTCAGATACCAGAGGTTGCCGAGATAAAGCCCGGTGTCGAGCGCGGCCAAGGCGTCGGCGGAGGCGAGATTGCCGGCCGCCATGTCGAGCGACTCCGGCATTTCGGACGCGTTGGCGCCGTTTTGTGCCAGCGCAAATTCTCGGGCAGTTCGTGGGCTTACCAGCGATCCGACCATCCGGCCGTCGGTGACGAGCGGCACCGCTTGCGGGCGCGCGAACCCCTCGTCTTGGAATGCCGGAGCGATGCCCTCGGCGGTGTTCTCCGCGAACGCGATCGATGGATCGAGCGCCGCGGCCCCATCCTTGAGTCGGAACAGGCAGCTCTGCCGGGTTTCGAGCGCGCGGCCCGAAAAGCCGCCCCAGCACAGCATGCCGGCAATCTCCTCCAAGCGAGCGCGAGGGGCGGGCAAGAAGCGCGAGTCGTTCGCGGGCGCCCGCCATCTTCGCCGCGAAGGTTTCGGAAACCCACTCGAAGCCGCCATATACCGTTTTCACCGCCTTGTCCGCGCGGTGATAGAGGCTCCACTGCAGGTTGAAGGACCGGACCTCATGCCAGTTCCGCTGGCCGAACGAATTCGCAAAGCCGCGGTAAACCGGCCCTCCTGCGTAAATGCCGACCAGATCCACGCCGTCGGCAGCATCGAGAATGGTCTCGACGATCTCTTCGCCCGCCGGCAGGGGCGAGCTGCGGATGACCCGGCTCGGCCGAATGTCGGTCGCGAAACTGAGATGCGGATCCTCCGGCAGCGCCGCGATTGTCGCCCGCAAGGTGGCCAGAAGATCGCCCGCCACCGTCAGGCACTGTTCAGCATGCCGACGACCCGCGATCAGATGTAGCCGCAGATAACACTGGGTGACGGTCCCCGGCTGGCGGACTTTGCCCCGGTTGAGCCTGACAAAATCGGAGACCTCCCCGTCCAGGCGACAGGTGTACGTCTCGCCAGCTGCGACCGACCGGTCGAGCAACGCGGCGACCTCATTGAAATACTCCTCGATATTCGCGGGCTTCATGATGCATCTCCGCCGAAGACGTCGACCGCGGCGAATACGCACGCCGGTGATGCATGCCCGACGCGGATCACCTGTGAGGGCTCGCCCTTGCCGCAATACGGCGTACCGAGTACCTGCATGGTCGCGGCCTCGCCAACGCGGGTCAGGTTGCGCCAGAAGTTGGCCGAGATGCCGCGATAATTCGGATTTTTGACGACGGCCGTCAACTTGCCGTTCTCGATCAACTGGCCCCATTCGCAGCCGAACTGAAACTTGTTGCGGGAATCGTCGATCGACCAGGAGCTGTTGGTGCTCATCAGCACCCCGCGCTCGATGCCCGCGATCATGTCGGCGAGCGTCGCATCGCCCGGCTCCAGGTTGATGTTGGCCATCCGGTCGATCGGCGGCCGATTCCAGTTGTCCGCGCGCGAGTTCGCGACGCCGGGCAATCCGGCGCGGGCCTGCGAGATCGCGCCGCCGAGCGGCCGCTCGAGGATGCCCTTGCGAATCAGATAGGCCTTTTCCGCGGGTGTGCCTTCGTCGTCGAAGGCATAGCTGGCAAGCTCTTCCGGACGCGTCGGATCGAAGCAGACATTGAGCAGGTCGGACCCGTAACGGTAGGAGCCGAACATGTCGAGGGTCACGAAACTCGTGCCGGCAAAGTTGCGTTCGTCGCCGAGAATGCGGTCGAGCTCCAGCGGATGCCCGATCGACTCGTGGATCTGTAGGACCATCTGGTCGGGCAGAAGCAGCACGTCCATGGTGCCCACCGGACAGTTCGGCGCCAGCAACAGCTGCAACGCCTCGTCGGCGAGGCGCCGTCCACTGCCGACAAACCCGAAGCGGTCCAGCATGTCTTCTCCGCCCTGCTGCGCTAGGCCGCGGTAGCCGTTGAGCGTCCGCGTCTGCGTGTCGCCGTCCGCGTGCGCGGTGACCGACATGCCGGGCATGACGAAGCGATAGCGCTGCAACACGTCGCCGCCGGCGCTCGTCAGGTAGCGATGCTCGGCCGTTCGCGTTTCCACCGTCGCCTCCCAGTCGACGATGCGCGGATCGCACCCCGCCTGGCGCGATTCTTCGGCGAGCAGGTCGTACCAGTCGCGCTGCGACCAGGCCGGCTTGTCGACGTCCGGGGAGGCGTACGCGCCACGCGGCGCAGGGTTCGGCAGCGCGCCGAAATCGATCAGCGAGCGCGGGGCCGCGGCCCGCGCCCAGGACGCGGCGCGGTCGAGTGCGGATTGCAGGCCCGCCCGCGACACGTCGCTGGTCGCGGCGTAGCCGCAGCCGCCCGCCGCGTGGACGGTAAGCATGGCGCCCCGATCGGTCAAGAGGAATGGAGGCTGCGCGACGTCCTTGCGTATCGCGTAGCTTTCGGCCCGCTCATCGGTGAGCCTTAGCGACCAGAAATCGGCATCGCAGGAGAGTCGCCGGAAGTCGGCGATCAATTCTTCGCTCATGGGAGTCCTGTGCAGTGCAGCATCGCCAAGCGGCGGTGCGGCATTCAAAAAAACGAATTATCGCTCGAAATGTGCATCGCTCGTGCCGTCAGGCGCCGGGCACCGGGTTCGCGGCCAGCCGCTGCAGCGCCGGCCCGGTAACACGACTGATCCGCCAATCGGGCAGCAGCGTCGCTCCCAATGACTCATAGAAGCCGATAGCGGCAGCATTCCAGTCGAGCACCGCCCATTCGAACCGGCCGCAATCGCGCACAACCGCGATGCGCGCCAGCTGGGTGAGCAGCGCGCGTCCGTAGCCGCGGCCGCGATACGACGGCTGGACAAATAAATCCTCGAGATACAAGCCCTTGCGGCCTAGAAACGTCGAAAAATTATGAAAAAATAACGCAAATGCGACCGGCGCCGGACCTTCCCAGCCGATTAGCACCTCGGCCGCGGGGCGGGGGCCGAACAATGCGGCGTGAAGGCTCGCCTCGGTCGCAACGCAAAGATGGCGCAGATTTTCGTATTCCGCGAGCGCCTCGATCATCGCCAGAACGTCGGGGATATCGCGCGGCGTGACGGGCAGGACGCGAAAGGCGCTCGCCGAATCCACGGGTTCAGCCGGTGGGCCGGCAGGGCATGACGGGTTCGTGCTTGATCCCGGTCGGCGCCGCCTGCCCGCGGCCGCTCGGTCGGGTCTTCATAGCGGCGCCGGGCCACGGGTGCGGCTCATGGGCGCGACGCAAGGGAGCGATTTGTGCATTGCGTTTGGGCATCGTTGGCAGATTTGCAACACGAAGTAAGACGGATTGTAACTAAGCCCATCATTTTGTTGCAGCCCGAATTAGGGGTGTTGTAACGTGGCAACTGTGTCCGGTCAGGTAAATCAGAAATTTTTCCGGCTAGTGTTCACTTTCCTCTGGGGTTCCTACATGAAATTTCAACAAAGGACCTCGTTGTCGCGCCCGGCTGCGTTAAGGAGTTGATACTTCCCTTCGGTTTTGCTTGCTCTGGTCGACCGACGACTTGATGTAATTCCGTCGACCGAACGATTCGAATAGGTTGCGGATGGTAAGGACAAATAGCTGCTGTAATCTTTAACTCCATGGGGGTCCATGATGAAGAGGATGCATAGGAAAAAGCTGTCGCTGGCGGTGGCGCAGGCGTTAGGCGCCGGGATCATCGTCGGCCTGACGGCGCCGTCAGCCTACGCGCAGGTGCCTTCGGCGCAGCCGCCCGGGACGCAGCAGGCGCCCATCGAGAGGATCGAGAAATTCAACGTCACGGGCTCGCGCATTCCTGCGCCGAACCTTGAGAGCACCAGCCCGATCACCCAGATCACGGCGCAGGACATCAAGTTCGAGGCCCCCGTGTCGACGGAGAATCTGCTCAACAACATGCCGCAGGTGTTCGCC
>VBCS01000237.1 GCA_005888955.1 Betaproteobacteria bacterium | reverse complement strand
GCCGGCCCGCCACGCGTCAACAGGGAAGCTCGGATCGAGCGCGGCCCGCAAGCGCAGGGTACTGTCAACGCCGGTCCGCCTCGCGTCAACCGGGAACCCCGGATCGAGCGCGGCCCGCAAGCGCAGGGTGCCGTCAACGCCGGTCCGCCGCGCGCGAACAGGGAAACACGGATCGAGCGCGGCCCGCAGGGACCGAGTGCCGTTAACGCCGGTCCGCCACGCGCCAACCGGGAAGCGCGGATCGAGCGCGGCGGTCCACCCCCGAATGCCGGCGGCGGACAGAGCATGGCGCGTGTGCAGAACGCGCCACAGCCGCAAAGTCAGCCGCACCCACAAGGCCAGCCGCAACCGCAAGGCCAACCGCGCGGCGGGGAACATCAAGAAAAGGAAAAACAAAAGTAGTCAGTTCAGACTCCACTTCTGGCAAACGCGCCCGGAGCCGAAAATAGGGCGCGTTTTCTTTCACGCCAGCCGATACGGCTCGAGCTGTAGCGACTCCAACTGACTGCCCAGCATCACCAGGCAGCCCGTGCGGCGATTGAAGCCGTCCTCGGAGAATTCGAACCGGAAGGTGCGGCGCAGGCGCGCAAGACCCTCCGCATCGCGCGCGATGCCAAGCCGCGCTCCGTGCACCGTGTCATCGAGGAGCTGCAAGCCATATTCCTTGCACGCCTCGCGCGCAATGCGGACTGCGGTTTCGCGGGCGCGCAGCGCGTCGAAGACGAACCACACGCCGAGGGCCGCGGCGAGGAGGGCAAACATTTCCGACATGGCGAATGATGGAGGTCGGGGTCACGCCAGCATAAATCAAGTCGGGTAGAATCTCTCGCCTGTCGTCGCGCCCGACGCGGAGTCGTAGCTCGCTCGATGAAACCAATCCTCGGCTCACCCTTGCCTTACCTGGCGGCGCTCGCCCTTCTGGTCGTTACGCCGGCGTTCGCCCACGACGCGGCGCCCGGCGCCGCGCCGACTTCGACCGTCGCGCTCGACCCAGGCCTGGGTTCTCTGCACCACCCGGTGTCCACGCGCGACCGGCAGGCCCAGGCGTACTTCGACCAGGGCCTCAAGCTCGTCTTCGCGTTCAACCATGAAGCGGCGATCCAGTCCTTCGCGCGTGCGGCGGAGCTCGATCCGAGCCTGGCGATGGCGCACTGGGGCATCGCGCTCTCGCTCGGTCCCAACATCAACCGTCCGATGGATGCGAACGCGCACAAGGCCGCGTACGAGGC
>VBCS01000236.1 GCA_005888955.1 Betaproteobacteria bacterium | reverse complement strand
ATCGAGCCGCTTCCTTCGATGATGAACTGGATCTCATCGGCGTTCCGGTGGATGTGCTTGCCGACGTTGCCCGTCTGGATCGCGAGCGTGGCGTTGTCGGTCACGATCAGCGTTTTGGAATGCAAGTCGGGAAAGGGGGTTGCCGGAATGTCGGCGTGCTTGAGCGCCGCGAGATCGATGACCGCCGGGGTGAGAGACGCGGCTGCGGCGTGCGCATCGGGGATCGCGTGGTGCACCAGCGGTGACACCACGATTCCTGTGGCGAACGCGACCGCGATGGCCAGGCCGAGAGTGGTTTTCGTGTGACGCATGGTTGCTCCTTTCAGTGGTTGCGAAGGGTTGGCACAGCAGGTACGAGCCGATCGTCTCGTTCGGAGCATACAGGACTCAGGTCTCGTATCATCCGCTCAGGTAGGCGCCGCCGTGCATCGCGCGGGCCCGGGGCCCGCCGCTATGGGACCTGCCGGATGCCGGGCGGGCACCTTCGATCCCCACGCCCAGCCGGCACCGGAGTACGAGTTCGATCAACGCATCGCTTGGTAACCATGTCCGGAACGCTTGACCAGCACGGTCGATTGAGCGGCGGCTGCCAGGAGAACGCGCTGTTCTCAGCGGTTCTGTTTTGACGTTGCGCCGGGTTGCGGGCGCTGCCGCACGCACTCGAACATGCAGATCGCAGCGGCTGCCGCAGCATTGAGCGACTCGAAGCGGCCCGGCATCGGGATCGTCATGCAAAAGGTTGCCGCATCCCGTAACGCCGCAGACAATCCTGCGCCCTCGTTGCCGACCGCGATCGCGATCGGTGCGGAGAGATCGACCGAATAGAGTGGTTCGCCGGCGGCGGCTACCGCTGCGGCCGTGCGCCCTCGATAGCTGCGCACCCAGGCTACGACGTCGACGTCTTCGTAGATCTCGAGATGGAAGTGCGCGCCTTGCGCCGCCCGTAGCACTTTCGGAGACCAAGCGAACGCGCATTGCGCCGACAGAAATATCTGCGCGACGCCGGCAGCGGCGGCACTGCGCAGTATCGATCCGACGTTGCCCGGATCCTGTACGTCTTCCAGCAGAACGCAGAAGTCGGCAGCGCGCTCGAAGCGCGGCGTGGGCGTCGCCACGACCGCCAGGGCGCCGACCGCGGCGGGCAGTTGCGAGAATTCGGCCCATGCGGACGGAGTGACGATCAGCGTTTGTGCTGCCGGAACGCTTGCCAGCAATGCCCGGATCGCGGGACGGTCGAGCGCGGTTTCGGCAATGAGCAATGTTTCGGCCGCACCATGGCATCGCGCATAGGCCGCGACGACATGCTCGCCTTCGAGCACGCAGCGACCCGCCTTGCGCCGTTCGCGCGACGAGGCGATCAGGCGCACAGCCTCTTTCAGGCGCGGGTTGTCGCGCGAAGTAATGCGCGGCATCTCTTGGTGAAGCAACCTTGGGAGCCTAGCGTACGCGCTGGGCGGGCGGAGTCTTCGTCGCGTCGGGACGCGGCGTGTCCGCGGGAAGCTGGAAGAACACTTCATCCTGGCGGATCATGCCCAGCTCGGAACGGGCGCGCTCCTCGATCGCCTCGTATCCCTGCTTCAGATCGCGAACGTCGGCGTCGAGCGCAGCATTGCGCGCCTTGAGCTCCGCGTTGGCCTGCCGCTGCGCCTCCACCTGCCGATCGAGCTCGCGCACCTGCAGCCAGCCGCCCTTGCCGAGCCACATCGGATATTGCAGCGCCAGGATCAGCAGCGCGAAAACAAGGGCAAGGATGCGCACCTAGGTTCCTTGGCCTACTTCAATTGGTAAAACGCCTCGCGGCCGGGATAGCTCGCCACGTCGCCCAGATCTTCCTCGATGCGCAGGAGCTGGTTGTACTTGGCGATGCGGTCCGAGCGTGACAGCGATCCGGTCTTGATCTGTCCTGCGTTGGCGCCGACCGCGATGTCGGCGATCAAGCTGTCCTCGGTCTCGCCGGAACGGTGCGAAATGATCGTTGTGTAGCCGGCGCGGGTCGCCATGCCGATCGCCGCGAAGGTCTCGGTCAGCGTGCCGATCTGGTTGATCTTGATCAGGATCGAGTTGGCGATGCCTTTGGCGATACCCTGTTTCAGAATCTTGGTGCTGGTCACGAAGATGTCGTCGCCCACGAGCTGCACTTTCTTGCCGAGCCGGTCGGTCAGGAGCTTCCACCCGTCCCAATCGTGTTCGGACATGCCGTCCTCGATGGAGATGATCGGATACTTGTCGACCCACGTCGCCAGATAGTCGACCATCTGCGAGCGCGTGAGCTTGGCGCCTTCGCCGTCGAGCTCGTACATGCCGTCCTTGTAATATTCCGACGCAGCGCAGTCGAGCGCGAGCGCGATGTCCGCGCCCGCGGTGTAGCCGGCCTTCTCGATCGCCTCGAGCAGGAGCTGCAGCGCGGCTTCGTTCGATGCCAGATTAGGCGCGAAGCCGCCTTCGTCGCCGACGGTCGTCGCCATGCCTTTGGCGTCGATCAGCTTCTTCAGCGTCTGGAAGACTTCCACCCCGTAGCGCAGCGCCTCGCGAAACGTCGGCGCGCCGAGCGGCACCAGCATGAACTCCTGCATGTCGATGCTGTTATTCGCGTGCGCGCCGCCGTTGATCACGTTCATCAGCGGCACCGGCAATGCCATGTCGCCCGCGCCGCCGAGATAACGGTACAGCGGCAGCGTCGACTCCTCCGCGGCCGCCTTGGCAACCGCGCAGGACACGGCGAGGATCGCGTTGGCGCCGAGACGACCCTTGTTTTCGCTCCCGTCGAGCTCGATCATCGTCCGGTCGATGAACGCCTGCTCCGACGCGTCCAATCCGATGATCGCCTCGCAGATTTCGGTATTCACGTGCTCGACGGCCTTCTGCACGCCCTTGCCGCCATAGCGCGCGGCATCGCCGTCGCGCAGCTCGATCGCCTCCTTGGAGCCGGTCGACGCGCCCGACGGCACGGCGGCGCGACCGCTGATGCCGGACTCCAGCACCACGTCGGCTTCGAT
>VBCS01000233.1:6518-13440 GCA_005888955.1 Betaproteobacteria bacterium | reverse complement strand
TCTGGCGCTCGAATATCGTCGTCGCCTGTTTTGCGGCGGCGTTGTTCGGCGCCGTGCTCTATCTGCCGCTCTACCTTCAACTCGGACGCGGATTCGGGATCGGCGCGTCGGGATTGCTGCTGCTGCCGATCACCTTGTCGCTCGCCGCATCCTCGGCGCTCACCGGCAGGAGCATTGCGCGCAGCGGGAAGTTGACGGCGTATCCCAAGCGCGGCCTGGTGGTATCCACCGTGGCGTTCGGCGCGCTGGCCGCGACCGTCACCTTCGCGCCGACGCCCGTCGTGCTGGCGCTGACGCTGCTCGCCGGCGCCGGGCTCGGCACGACCATGCCACCGACGCAGATCATCGTGCAAAGCGCCGGCGGCACGGCATCGCTCGGCTCGGCGGTCGCTTCGGTATCGGTCTCGCGCTCGATCGGTGGCGCGCTAGGCGTCGCGATCGTGGGCGCCGTGGTGTTCGTGCTGGTCGGCGGCGAGGACGCATTGCTGGCGTCGATCCTGCCGCAGATCGCGGAGTCCGGCGGAACGTTTCTAGCAACCCTGCCCGACGCGCAGCGCCAGGCCATCGCGGGTCACCTCGACAGCGCGTTCCGGATCGTGTTCCTGGTGCTCGCTGCGTTTACGCTGGTCGGCGCGTATGCAGCGTCGAAAGTGCCGGCGCAGAGGCTCTAGCGAGACGGCTCGTTACGCGACAAAAATCCAGTACACCAACCCCGCAATCAGCGCGTACTTCACAGCCCGGAACACCGTCCGGTTCTTGCGCTTGAGCCGGGTGAGGAAATCGCTGCCGCGCCCGAACAGCGCGTAGATGCGATTGAACGTGCCGACCTGCTCGGTCTCGACGTTCTGGGTAGCCGACGCTCGAATGATATTGCGCGAGACCCAGCGATTGAACGCCGCCATCCAGCGTGTTCTGAGCGGCCGCTCCACGTCGCAGAACAGGATGATGCGCGTGACGTCGGTCTTGTTCTCGGCGGAGTGGATGAATGTCTCGTCGAAGAGGACGTCCTGACCGTCGCGCCACGAATACGCCTCGCCATCGATGTAGATGCGGCAGTCGTCGGAGTTGGGCGTGACCAGGCCCAGGTGGTAGCGCAGCGAACCTGCGAACGGGTCGCGGTGGCGGTTGAGCTTCCCGCCCGGCGGCAGCAGCGCGAACATCGCCGCGTTGACCGATGGCAGCGACTGGACCAGCGCCACCGTCTTCGGACACAGCGCTTGCGCCGAGGGCAGCGGCGCGCCGTACCATTTGAGGTAGAACCGCTTCCACCCCTCCTTGAAAAATGAATTGAAGCCGAGATCGTTGTGGCCGGTTGCGGCGCGGATCTGTCCCTCGCCCATCAGCGCGAGCGCTTCGTCGCGCATAACCTGCCAGTTCTCGCGCAGCTTCGCAAGTTCCGGCAGCTTATGCACGTCGACGAATGGCTTCGGCGGCACCGCGGAGAACAGATACATGAGGGTGTTGTACGGCGCCATGATCGTCGAGTGATCCTTGAGCTGGCGCACGAACGTGTGGCGAACGCGGCCGCGAAAATGCACGTACAGCGCCGACGCGACGAACACGTACACGACGATAAATTTGGGCGCGAGCAACATCGACAGCAACGGCGGCAAACGAGCCTCCTGGCAAATCCCCCGCCGCGCGCGGATCGCGCGTCCGTCGCTACAGGCACTGAACGCGAGCGACAGCGGCCAACTCATCATTATACTGCGGGGTCGGCGCCACGATCCGCGCTCGTTTCCATCTCCCCTTGCACAGCTCGCCACCTGCATCCGCTTCATTGCTCGACCACGGGTCGTTCGTGCGCTTCTGGGCAGCGCGACTCGCCGCGGTGTTCGCCTACCAGATGCAGGCGGTTGCCGTCGGCTGGCAAATTTACGCGCTGACGGGCAGCGTATTCGACCTCGGCCTGGTCGGGCTCGCGCAGTTCCTGCCCTCGCTGGCATTGTTGCTCGTCGTCGGCCACGTCGCGGACCGGTACGACCGGCGCCGCATCGTCGGCCTCTGCCAGCTCATCGAGGGCGGCGCAGCCGTGCTGCTCGCGGTGTTAAGCGCGAGCGGCCGTATCAACGAGCATGCGATCTTCACATTGATCGCGGTGATCGGCGCCGCGCGTGCTTTCGAGATGCCGACGCAGCAGACGCTCCTGCCATCGCTTGTTCCATCGCGGTTGTTGTCGCGTGCGGTGGCGGCGAACGCGACCGCAGGGCAGACGGCGATCGTCCTCGGGCCCGCGCTGGGAGGTCTGCTCTACATCGCCGGACCCGCGACGGTCTATGCCCTGTGCGCGGTGCTGTTTCTGGTGGCGAGCGGACTCAGCGCAAGCCTGCGCATCGAGCGCAAGCCCCCGCATCGCGATCCGCCCACGCTGGCGACGCTGTTCGCCGGCATTGCCTTCATTCGCCGCCAGCGCGCGCTCCTCGGCGCGATCTCGCTGGATCTTTTCGCGGTGCTGCTCGGCGGCGCGGCAGCACTCTTTCCAGTATACGCACGCGACATCCTGCATACCGGGCCGTGGGGGCTGGGATTGCTGCGCTCGGCGCCGGCCATCGGCGCGCTCGCGACCGCGGCGTGGCTCGCGCACCATCCGTTGCAGCGGCGCGCCGGGGCGATGATGTTCGGCGGAGTGGCAGTCTTCGGCGTCGCGACGATCGTGTTCGGATTGTCGCGCTCGTTCGCGTTGTCGCTGGCGGCGCTCGTCGTGCTCGGCACGGCCGACATGGTGAGCGTCGTCGTGCGGCAATCGCTTGTCCAATTGCGCACGCCGGATGCGATGCGCGGCCGCGTGTCCGCGGTCAATTCGATGTTCATCGGCGCGTCGAACCAACTCGGAGAATTCGAGTCCGGTGTCACCGCGGCGTGGTTCGGGACCGTGCCGTCGGTTGTCATCGGCGGCATCGGCACCTTGCTGGTCGTCGCGCTGTGGATGCGCATGTTCCGCGAGCTCGTGCACGTCGACGCGATCGACGCCGAGCGCGAATCGATCTCCGGCCCGCCGGGCGATGGCGAACGATCAGCGAATCCGCGGCATTGAAGTTGCCGGACGCCGATTGCGTTTCGTGCGGCGAAGCGTTCGCTACAGAGCCTTGCGCAGGCCTTCGCCGTCCGGGCTGCCGAGGCCCGTGCAAGGATCCCAGCCGGTCCTGGCTTTATAGGCACCGTTGTCGCCTTGCACGATGTCGCGAAATCCCTTGCCCGCGCCGGCAGCGTAAAGCCTGGCGTGCACAAATCCGAGGCGCGTTCCCTTGGCCTGGTTGAGTCGCGCAATCAGCCCTGCCCACAAGGGTGCGACCGCGCTGGTTCCGCCGACGACCACCGCGGCGCCGTCGACGAGGATCCGGTACCCTGTCTCGCTGTCGCCATTGCCCGCGACGTCGGGCACGCCGCGGCCGGTCTTGCCGCCAGGATTCGCCGCCTTCGGCACACCGGCCTGCTTTTGATACTCGGGCAGCTTGAACATTTCGCTCACGCCTCCGCCGGTCGCCCAGCCGTCGTGCGTGTTCCATACCGTCTCGAGCGTGATGGCGCCGTTCTTTGCCTCGAGATGCGTGCCGCCGCACGCGAGCACGTGCGGGCTCGACGCCGGGAAATCCACGTTGGCGCGCCTGGCCGGAGGATCGGTGTCGCTCGATCCGTGATCGCCTGCGGCGGCGCAGATCGTGATGCCGAGTGCGGCGGCATCGACGCACGCAGCATCGTAGTCTTTGAGCGATTGCAGCGTCGATTGCTTTTCGGGGGCGCCCCAGCTGATCGACACGATCGACGGCCGGCGCAGGTTGTCGTGGACCGCGGCGTAAAGCGCGTTGACGAAGCCGTCGTCGGTGTTCGGCGCAAAGTACACGGCGATCTCCGCACCCGGAGCCACCACGCCGGCGACTTCGATGTCGAGCACGACTTCAGCATCGGCGCTGTCCGGGTTGCCGGTCGGCGCGTTGTGCGCGGCGCCGACCGATACCGCGATAACTTTAGGCGGCTTGATGCCGAGCTTCGCAAAATATTTGCTCAGCTCGGCGGCGCGGTAGCCGCCGCCGAACTCGAGGATCGCGATCGTCTGCCCCTTGCCGTCGACGCCCTTGGGAAATGCGTACAGCGCGGCGACTTCGAGTGGGGTGAATCCCTTGACGGTCGCGTGCGCCTTGACCTTCCCAGTCGCGCTCTTGGCGATGCGGAAATGCGGCTCGACACGCGGGCGGTTATCGAGCCCGAACACACCCTCGACGATGCCGGCCAGATCGGCGGGGATCTTGATCTCGCCGGTGCGGATCCGGAACGAGCGCCCGCGCTCGGTGTAGCGCTCGAGCTTGACGCCGAACGCCTGCTCCATCGCCTCGACCGTCCCGGCCAGATCGACGGCGCGCTGCGCGAGGCTCACGCGCGACACGACGAGTCCGTGCGCGTGCGCGAAGGCCTCGACCTTTGCGATATCACCGGGGTCGGCGCCGTGCAGCGCCCGGAATTCGTCGTAGTCGAGCGTCCGGAAATCAGCCGCTTCACAGGGCGATGCGAGCGGGGAGCGGCGTCGCAGGCGCAGCGTTACCGTGACTGCCTCAGCCTTGGGTGCAGGGCCGACGCGCTTGCCGGTGGTGAACGCCGACTTCTCGCTGCCCTTCAGCGGTACGCGGCGCGGTTTGCGGGAATCTGCGGGCATGGCGCAATCCCTTCCGTACGTGCGGCTGTAGTAAACAGACGACAAAAGCCGCCCCGACCAACACCATGTCGGTCGGGCGGCCGTTGTCAATTACCGATGCGGCGCGAGTCTAGTCCCGGTCCCAATGCCCGACTTCAAAACGCCAGCGCTTGTCGCGCTCTTCCCAACGATGGGCAGTCCAATGGTAACCGCGGCGCGCGCGAACCAAGTGTCCCCTTACCCAAACGTGACGACCGCGATCCCAGCTCCAATACCCAGGCACCCAGACATAACCGGTGCGGGTCACCACGACCTCCTCGCGCGGAGGAGGCGGAGCGACATCGACGACGACCACCCGTGCGGCAAGGCCCGTCATCGGTATAGCCATGGCAGCGATTGCGGCCATCGCGCCGACCAACGCATTGCGCCTGTTCATTGTGCCTCCTTGATGGAAGTTGACGCACAAACGCAACCCTTAGCGTTGCGCGTTACGGATTAATCTACCACCTTGCGTCCGGGCGATCTGCATCGCGGCGGTGCCGGCGCGCAAAAAAGACGGCGTCTTACAACGGACTCGGAATTCGTCCGACAAACGCCAACTCCCGCCGGCGGTCGCGCCGCCGGTACAATGGCGCCGCCCAATCGTGTCGACCATGACCGTTCCCACGCCAACCCTCGATGAGCTCAAGCGGCGCGCACGGGAAGCTGCGGCGCAAGCCTATGCGCCGTATAGCAGCTTTCCGGTGGGCGCCGCCGTTCTTGGGTCTAACGGCGAGATTTACGCCGGCGCGAATGTCGAGAACGCTTCGTTCGGGCTCACGATCTGCGCCGAACGCAATGCGATATTTCAGGCGGTCGCGCAGGGCGTACGCAGGATCGAGGTGGTCGTCATCTATACGCCGACTCCGGCCGCGGCCCCGCCTTGCGGTGCGTGTCGCCAGGTCATTCACGAGTTTGGCCCCGACGCGCTGATCGTCTGTTGCACTGACGACGCGACCGTAGAGCGCCGCTACACGCTTACCGAGCTGTTGCCCGGCGCTTTCGGACCCGACCACCTCGCGGGAAGACGATAGCCATCGATCGATGTCTGCGCCTATCTCGCTGCCGCATGCCGCCCGCGAGCATTTTACGGGAATGCACTCGAGCGACCGCACGACTAACGCGGCGTTGGCCGAGAAGTACGACGCCGTCGCGTACCAGGGGCAGTCGAACGCGCTCTCGCACCCCGATCGCATGGCCGTCGTCGCCACGTTGTACGGTCTTGCACCGCCAAGCGTGGCGACCTGCCGCGTCCTCGAGTTCGGCTGCAGCGACGGCGCCAATCTGTTGCCGATGGCGGCAAGCCTGCCCGATGGCCAGTTCGTCGGTTGCGATCTTTCGCCGCGCGCCATCGCGGCGGCGCGGCAGGCCGCCGCCGAGCTGGGGCTCGCCAACGTCACGTTTGTAACGGGAGACTTGAGCGAGCTGCCGGAAGCGTTCGGTGACTTCGACTACATGATCGCGCACGGCGTCTACTCGTGGGTTCCGGCGCGCGTGCGCGACGCGATGTTAACGTTTACCCCGGCTGTCACGTGCGACAGGCGGTTTGGGAGGTCTTGCGCCTCCACATCGACCGCGTCGAAGGTGCACGGGCGCGGCTGGACCGGGCGCGGGAGCTTGCCGCTGCGCTTGCGGAGCCCGGCACGACGCAGAACAAGACCGATGCGCTGCTTCGCGCCGAGTTCAAACGGGTCGCGCCGCTACCGGACTGCGTGCTCTACCACGACGATCTCGCCGAACCCAACGATCCGGTCTACTTCCGCGAATTCGTCGCTCATGCCGGCCGTCACGGCCTCGAGTTCGTAGCCGAGGCGCAGCTATGGGCGAGCGCTTCCGTCGGCGTTGCGCCATCGATGCTTCGGCTGCTCACCGGGCTCGATCGCCTCGAGCGCGAGCAGTATCTCGATTTCGCGCACCTGCGGCGGTTTCGACAAAGCTTGCTTTGCCGTGCCAAATCGGCAACGGGTTTTCAGCTGGCGCCGGAGCGTCTCGCATCGATGCAGATTACGGCATCCACGGCGCTGTTGCGTGCCGCGGCCGATGGTAAACCGCTCATCGATCCCGCCCAACCGGACGCGCCGGCCGGCGCCGAGGCGGAAGCGCTGCGCGCCTTGTTCGAATGGCTCGTCGCGATCGCACCGCAAACGGTGTCGCTGGCCGAGATCGAGGAGCGATTGCAATGGCCTCCGATCTCCGTCGGCGCACCTTCGCCGCGCTCGGTCGAAGCGATCATCGCCGACGCTTGCCTGAAGGGCT
>VBCS01000233.1:0-6421 GCA_005888955.1 Betaproteobacteria bacterium | reverse complement strand
AGCCAGGCGCGGAGTCTGGGTGACCAATCTGTGGCACGAGACGATCCAAGTGCGCGATCAGGCCGCGCTACGCCTACTCACGCTGCTCGACGGCAGTCGCACGCGCACGGAAATCGCCACCGCCATGGCGGATGTCCTGCCCGCTGCCGACGCCATCGCTCGCGAGCAGCGCATCGATGAATACTTGCGCCAGTTCGGCAAGCACGGTTTCCTCACGCGCTGACGCCTGCTCTTCCGAAAGACTCGAGATTTTCCACTGCACCGAGGAGTGATCATCCATGGCCACGCACGACAAGATCGCCATCGTCACGGGAGCCGGAACGGGTATCGGCAAGGCCGTCGCGCTCGCGCTGCTGCGCGAGGGTTATCGGGTCGCGCTCGCGGGGCGGCGCAAGGAGCCGCTGGAGCAAGTCGTGGTCGAGGCCGGCGCCGGGCCGGGTAGCGCGATCGCGGTCGCGACCGATGTCAGCGACGCGGCTTCGGTGCGCGCGCTGTTCGCGAAAACGAAGGAAACCTTCGGCCGCCTCGATCTGCTGTTCAACAACGCGGGCGTCGGCGCGCCGGGCATCAACCTCGAAGACCTGACCTACGAGCAATGGAAGACGGTCGTCGACATCAACCTGACCGGCACATTTCTGTGCGTGCAGGAGGCATTCCGGATTATGAAGAGCCAGGATCCGCGCGGCGGCCGCATTATCAACAACGGCTCGATTTCGGCGCACGCGCCCCGGCCCAATTCCATTCCGTATACGGCGACCAAGCACGCGATCACCGGGATTACCAAGTCGGCTTCGCTCGACGGGCGCAAGTACGACATCGCCTGCGGGCAGATCGACATCGGCAACGCCGCGACCGATCTGGCGGCGAGGATGGCGAAAGGCGTGCCGCAGGCCAATGGCACGATCGCGGTCGAGCCGTTGATGGACGTGGAGCACGTCGCGAGCGCAGTGTGCTACATGGCGAGCCTGCCGCTCGACGTGAACGTGCAGTTCTTGACCGTAATGGCAACGAAGATGCCGTTTGTCGGCCGCGGTTAGCGGCAGAGTGCGTGCCGTCATGGTTATCGCGGCAGCTAGAAGTCGCTCGGAAACGTCGCGAGCCGCCCCGAGTGCGCGAAGACCCGCAGCGAGGCGCGAGACAGTACAGAAGAAGTACGGCGAGCGCCGAGCGAGGACACGACAAAGCAATCGGGGGGCGCAGTAGTTTCCGAGACGACTTCTATTGGCCGTGGTCGTTCGTCCGGCCTATTGCACATTGCGGGACCAATCCCCAATAATTCGGACAGTACTGCTGGCGCATCCGCTGCTCGCAGGCGAAACGACTCAAGAAATCCTCGCGTGCGCAACGCGACAACCCCTCGTTCATCGCCTGCCAGGGATCCCGCGGCGCTTCGGCGACGCGCAGCGGCGCGCGCCGCGGCGCTGCCGCCACGGGCTCGGCCTTCGGTGCGGGTGCCTCGAGCGACGCACCCGTCGCGGCCTCGACCTTGCCCGCGGCCTTGCGTCCTCCCGTCTTGGGCGCCGCATTCTTCAGCGCAACGCGCGCATCGGTCTTGGCGTCGGGCGGCGCGACGCCGGTGCCTTCCGCAACAGGCTGATTCTGCGCCGTCTCCTGGGGCGCTGCGATGGCGGGTGCGGCGATGGCGGGCGCAGCATCGCGCGGCGCAAGCAACGCCGTCGTCCCGCCTGCCGCATCGGCCGCGACCTCGGCATTGTCGGCAGCGTGGCCCGATGCCAGGATCCTGATCACGACGAATACGATTGTCGTTGCCATCGCGACGCCGAGCAGCAGCCACTTGACGCTGATGCGTCCAGGTGCCGCGCCATGGTCCCCGGCCGATGCGGCAACCGGAGTTTCCGATCGGGTGGCAGAAGACGCGAGCCTGCTCACCAGTCGGCGTTTGGCCGGACGCGGTGCAAACCGCAGCTGGCTCACGCTTGGAGCGCCCACGGCCGCGAGCAGCGGCTGCGTGACGGTGGCCGCGAACGCGCGCTTGCGCGCGGCCACACAGTCACCGCAGATCCTTGCCCCTGGTGGGCACTCGCTGGCGCAAATCCGGCACTTCATCCGGCTCTTCTCCTCGCGGTGGCGACCGGGGTCGCCCGGTCGCAAACGGCCTGTTTTCCCTTCCGTGATAGCGGTATAGGCCGCTTGCTACGCGCGGCCTCTTGTATCCGTCTCGGTGACGACAAGCAAGCGGCATGCCGCAATCGCGGCGCTGTGAGCCGGACGCTGCTCAACGCGGGAAAGCCGCGATCTTGCGTGCCTCGCCGGTCAGCTCGAGGATGTGCAAGCCGGTATTGGCCCGATCGACCGCGTAGATGTAGCCGCGATCATCGACCTCGACATTATTGGTCTGTATGGCGAGCTTGCAGCGCTCGGCGTCACCGATCTTGATGCAGCGCGGCTCCGTCTTCGCGATGATCGATGGGATGAAATACGCGACCTCGCGCGGATGGTACGGATCGCGAATGTCGACTGCGCGCACGCCGGCGTTGAAATGTGCGAGAAACAGGATGCGGCGGTAGTAGATCGGCGTGACGTTTTCGTTCGAGGAGTGGGTTCCAAACCGCCCACCGCGCGTGCAGAAATCGCCGCTTGCCTCCGGCACGGTGAAACTCGCCACGCCGAACGGCCGCGATTCGGTAGTGATGTCGGCGATCCAGAGCATCTGCCGCGCTTCCTGGCACTCGTTGACCAGCGACTCGTCGACGACGGCGACGAAGTCACGCGTGCCGCCGTCTTTGTCGTGCGCGAATTCCGCAACGTCCATCTTGAGCAGAGGGAACGCGGTATGTGCGCGCACGTTAGGCGGCAGGACCAACCGCCCGAGATCTGAACCATGCCCGCCTTGTTCGTGCCGTAACCGAAGTAGACGCGATTGCCGGCGGGGCCGGTCGAGATGGGGCCGTGCAATTCCACCGGCACGTCGCCGGTGGCACCGGGCTGCTGTCCGGGGAGCCCGAAGTTGCGGATGAAACGCGGCTTGGCCGGATCACTCAAGTCATAGACCTGCGTCATCCGTCGGGTGCGCCAGCCCTCGACGCCGGACACGAGGTATGCGATGCCGGTATCACACTCCCACCAGTTCTTGTGCGTGCCTTTCAACGGACCGAGGCGCGTAACCAGTCGCGGCCGCGATGGATCCCCGACGTCCCAGATTTCCTGCCAGGCGTTGCCGAACGGGCGCAAGAGATAGAACCTGGCCGGGTCGCCATGCGGCAGCTCCTTGCCGGAGCACACGCGCACCATCTGCGCGCCGCCCGCTTCGCTCAGGCCTTCCTCGCCGGGGATGTGCGCGAGCAAGCGTGGTGCATGCGGATCGGTCACATCGAGGATCGACGTGCCGTTGAATTCGGCGTTGCCGGTCAGCGCGTTGACCGGTTTGGGGGCGCCTTCGGTGCCGCCGTGATGACCCACATAGAGAATCCAGCGGCCGTTCTGCTCACGCACGAGCGGCTGATAGGCGCTCCGCGCCTGCAGGTCGTGGTAACCAACGAGCGTCAGGTCCTTCGCTTCGGGCGGATCACCGAGCTTCGGCGCGCCGATCGCCGTCAGCCAAGCCATCAATGCCAATGCGCCGAACGGGATGCAGCGAATCTGCAACGGCTTCATAGCCGCTCCTACTCCAACGCGCCGGGGAACCCTGGCCGCCGGCCGGCGCGGATCACGCCGACCGCGCTAGGCAAAGATCCAGTAGAGCAGCCCGCCGATGATCAGCCATTTGAGCGTGTAGTGCGCGAGCCTGCTGCGGCTCTTGATACGCTTGCCGACGAGGCGCACGTGATACGCGACGCTGAAGATCCGGTTGAGCACGCCGACGCGGTCTCCCGGAGTGTTCTCGGTCTGGCTGGCACGGATGATCGTATTGCGGAAGCCGCGGTTCAACCACGTCATGATGCGGCTCGACAGCGGGCGTTCGATGTCGCAGAACAGGATCACGCGCGTCACGTCGGTCTTGTTCTCGGCGCGATGGATGAAAGTCTCGTCGAACATGACGGCCTCGCCGTCGCGCCAGAAATAGGACTCGCCGTCGACGAAGATGCGGCAAGCTTCCGAGCAAACATCGCCGCGTTGACCGAGGGAATCGACTGCACTAGCTCGACGGTCCGCGGACATAACGCCTTCGCCGACGGCAACGGCTCGTTGTACCACTTAACGTAAAACCGTTTCCAGCCGGTGCGAAAGAACGAGTTGAAGCCGAGGTCGTTGTATTTCGCGGCGGCGCGAATATGACCCTCGTCGAACAGTTTCACCGCCTCCTCGCGTATCGTCTGCCAGTTGTCGCGAAGCGGCGAAAGCTCGGGAAAGCGAGAGACGTCGACGAAAGGCCGATTCGGGACCGCCGAAAAAAGGTACATGAGCGCGTTGTACGGGGCCATCAGCGACGAATGATCCGTCAACTGGCGCAGAAAGCCGTGCCGAACGCGGCCGCGGTAATGCACGTATATCGCCGAAGCGATAAAGACGTAAAGGACGATGAATTTCGGCGCGAGGAGATTTTCGAGCATGGCGGTAGAGTCTGCTTTGCTGCCAGCGGCGCGCGGCTGCGCGCCGCCGATCAGTATAACCCCGGCCCTCGACCCGAATGCCGCGCCCGGAGCGACAGCGCGCTGGCCTGCCGCCAGCCATCGCGCGGGCGACCGGCACCGTTGGCAACGACTACTGGCCGTGATCCTTGGTGGGCGCGCTCGGGCATTGCGCGACTTGGCCCCAATAACCTTCGCAGTAGCGGTTCCGGGTCCGCTGCTCGCCGGCCATGCGCGAGAAAAACGGTGCCTGGGCGCATTGGGCCATCGCCTCGGCCATCACTTGCCAGCGATCCGGGCCCGATGCGGGGGCTTTCGCGGCTGCTTTGCTCGGTGCCGGTGACGGCGCAACAGGCGGCGGTGCGACCTTCGCCGGCGGTGCGACCTTCGGCGGCACTTCGGCACCCGGTGGTGCTCCTTTTGGCGGCGCTTTGGAAGGGACCGTCTTCATTTGCCCGGAATCGGTTTTCGTCCCCTCGGCAGCGATTGGCGGGCGCCCCGGCAGCGGCACTCCGGTTGGAGCGGGAGCAACAGTCCTCGACGGCTCCACGCCCGTCGCAGGGCCAGGTGCGGCCGTCGGCGGGCTTGCCGCCGGCGCCGCGGTTGAAGCCGCGTCTTGCGTCGCGGGCTTGTCCGTCGCCGGCGCGACCGGAGGAGAAGGAGGTGCTTCCGCCGGCTTGGGCGGCTCGACCGCGGCCACCGTTTCCTTGCCTTCGCCGCTGAGCATCCGGTAGCCGAAATAACCGACTGCCCCAAGAACGATGAGCAGCGCAATGACTGCAATCATCAGTCCCGCTTTGCGCGTCGATTCCGGCGCGGCTGCGGCGGCTGCCGCAGCGGGGGCTGGGGCCGGCCCTGTCGCGGCGGCCGGTCGTGCAACGCTCGGCGCGGGCGTCGGCGTCGGTTGTACAGGCGCGGCGGGGCGCGGCGCAGGCGCAGATGCGGAGCCTGCGGGCGCCGCCGTCCATGCGGGCGCAGATGCTGTGCCCAGCACGATTCCGCAATGGACACAGAATTTTGCACCGGGCTGGTTCTCGTTGCCACATGCGGGGCACTTCATCGACGATTCCTCTCCCGGGACCCTGGACAACGCCCGACGCGGGCGATGCGCATGAAAATGCGGGCGGCCTTGCGCCACCTAAGCGAGGCTTATTATGACCCCATCATTGTTCGGCTGTCACTTTACTGCGACGCGGAACGATCGCGCTGTAGCCCACCGCCGCTGCTGTGTTCCTCTTCACTTCGGCCCCCGTTGGATGCCACCATAGAGTACGTTCATCGGGCACGCCTCGACGCGATGGCCGACTCACGCTAATTTGCGGCATTGCCATGTCTGACCCGGTTTCGCCCACAACTTCACCGCCAGCCACCGACGTCGATGGCAAACTCCTGCTCGCACCCGAGCAGGCGCAAGCCCTGCTGCGCGAATGCTTCGTGACGTTCCGGTCCGGTTTGATCGATGTCGTCGCAACGTCAATCGACGGGACCAACGACCTGTTCGAGCAGAACAAATTCGTTACCGACGTCGAAGTCGCGGATTTTCGCAGCAAGCGCCCCGAGTGGCTCAAGCGCTTCGAACAATCATTGCAGGAGCTGTTCGAAAAGCGGATTGCCGGCAATCGCCGCAGCGGCCGACGTCCCGACGCGGACCGCTCGCTCGCGTCGTTGCGTGTGCTCAACGCCTTCGACCACGAAAAACAGTCCGCACTGGTGACTGCAACGCAGTTCCTGCATCGGCTGACCAAGCGCGAGCTCGACGCGCTCGAACTGCGGGTCGGTGTGCTGCTCGGCGAAACCCTGACGCGCGAGATCGACAACCCCTTCGGACCGGATTACATCCTCGACGCCGCCGGCATGACCTCGCGCGCGCTGCTGCCGAATCCGCGCGTGTG
>VBCS01000234.1 GCA_005888955.1 Betaproteobacteria bacterium | reverse complement strand
ATGCGAATCTTTTCGCCGACGACGTGGTAGTGCTCGATGAGCAGCACCCGGCGGCCGCGCTGCCCGGCCTGGGCGGCGCACATCATGCCGGCGGCGCCAGCGCCGATGACGACCACGTCCCAGGTGGTGCTCAATGCGGCCGCCTCGGCCACTGGGATGGCTCTTGGCGATGTTCGCGTCTTGTTAATTGAGTACTAGTGGCAGTCGCCCTAGCTGAGCCATCTCCACACTGCGACGCCAAGCGCGATTATCGCGATCCACATTACCGCCCCGAGCAGTACGCCAAACAAAATCCCGCGTGCCTTTGACTGCGGCCCGAGCTCCGGCTTACGCAGCTCGATCGGCGTGGCCGCCATGCGCATACGCATGGCGCTCGTGTCTTCGTCAAATCGGCTCATGGTGAATTCCTCCTCCCCGAGACGCCACCCCTGACGTCGCGACACGGAACAATACCAGCGCCACGGGGTGCTTTGCCTGCATGCAAGCAGGCATCGCGCCATTCACACAAACAGGCGCCAAAACAGTGTGTTAGCTACAAGGTAGCGGATGTGGATGTCCTCGCTGTAAAACAGGACGACAGTTATCCGGGGCGCGGGGCACGCCCGCCACCGTCGTTCATCGCAGCCGAGCGCCGCGGCCTGGCCCGCCGTTTCGCTGCACGGCGTGGCGGCGTTCCTGGCGGGGCCGTCCGCTCCTAACCTTCCCTCCCGACAAACCCCAGCGCTTGATGCGCGGTGCGCAAGGCGTGCCGCTGCTTGAAACGCACGGCGAGCAGCCGGTTCACGGCAGCCAGCATCGCGGTGCGCGCACCGGCGGGCAA
Organism: Betaproteobacteria bacterium; assembly: GCA_005888955.1. Taxonomy (GTDB): domain Bacteria; phylum Pseudomonadota; class Gammaproteobacteria; order Burkholderiales; family Casimicrobiaceae; genus PALSA-1003. Next base: position 2,527 of record VBCS01000234.1, on the reverse strand, counting down.
CCCAGCCGCCACTTCGTCGCGCACGGCGCTCCAGGTTTTCAGCCAGTGCGCGGGGAAGATAGGCAATCCGACCCCATGGTCGACGATAGTGGCGACAGCGCGTTCGTGAAACGCGGTTTCGTCGGTGACGGCCCACTCCTGAATCGCCGTCTGCGCCGCCGTGTTCGCGTCCAGATACCCGCTGTTGCGGCCCACAAACAACGCGAGTTGCAGCAGACCCCGCGGCCACAAATGAGGCTGGCGTGCGCATTGCTGGCGCAGTGCATGGCCGAAGGTGAGGGCGTGGGTGAAGTCCAGCCACCCGACATTGTCGGCGACGCTGTTGTCCGTGCGCAGCGCGTGCCGTTCATCGAAGCGCAACAAGTGTCGCGCGGATGCTTCCATCAGTGCGAAATAAACTTCGAGCGGCGTGCTGCCGGCGGCAGCCACTGTCGCGTCGAGCACCTGGCGCACCGATTGTCCTTCGAACGCATCGGGGCCGGGCTGCCTGTCTGCCTGCCGCGCGCTGGCGTGCCAGGCCGCGAGCGCATCGGCATAGAGGCGAAACTCGGGCAGCAGGTCCTCGCGCGTGGCCAAAACCAGCGACCGTAGCCATGCCAGCAGCAGCGGGGCTTCCACCTCGGTGCCCAACCGCTCGATCAGCCTCCGGACATGCATGAGGTAAATCAGCGAATGGCCGAAATCGTTGTAATGCGCCAGAGCCGCCGCGGCAAGCGCGGGTTCGAGATCGGCAAAATGCAGTCCCTGCGCAAGTTGGCCGAAATCGTTGTAATGCGCCAGAGCCGCCGCGGCAAGCGCGGGTTCGAGATCGGCAAAATGCAGTCCCTGCGCAAGTGCTCCGTTGAGCAATGCGGCAGCGCGATCCTCGTCCTGTGACTCGATGGCTGCGGCAAAGTCCCCTGCATTCCAGGCCACGCTCTCTGCGGTGAACGGATGGGTCCTTTCGCGCAGCGTGTCGAAGGCGATATAAACGAGCGCCTCGACGGCGCAGGCGAGGCGGAGCGTTTCGCCGGCGAGCGAATCGCGCAGGCGCAGCCACGCTTCGGCGGCTGCGTAGGCATGCGTCATCCCATCGCGCAGCCGCGCGTGCGTGCCCTGGATGACGCGCACCAGCGCCAGCTCGGGCTCAGCACCCGCCTTGCCCAGGCGCGCCAGCTCGCGCGCGATGCGGGCGGTGTCGAACTCGGCCATCGCCAGCTCGAGATGCTCGAGCGCCCGCTCAATGCGTTCCGCGGCCGGCGGATCGCGGATGTCCAGCCACACGGCGCCATCCTCCACTTTCACCGGATAGATGCGCAGGTTATCGCCGCCGTAAAGGGTGGCGCCGGTCTTGAGGTCGAATTTCCAGTTGTGCCAGTTGCAGGTCAGCACACAATCGGCGTCGAGCGCGCCTTCCACCAGCGGATATCCCTCGTGCGGACAGCGGTTGTTGCAGGCAAAGATTTCACCCTGATGGAGGAACAGTGCGACATGCTTGCCTCGAAGCTTCACCGCGATGGGCCGCGACGGTTGCAGCCGATCGAATTCGACCGCGCGGGTCCACTCGGCGCCGCCGGAGGTTAGTCGCTCGTCTGGCATGGTGCCTTGTGTGCGGTTCGCTCGATCGCTCACAACCGGCATGGCTTCCACTCAATCCGTCCCGATAACGGTCTATTTCTTGAACTGAGAGGAAGCTTTATCCAAGGCGTTCTTCATCGACGCCCATGCCGCGTCCATTCCGGCCTGCATGTTCTGCCACGCCGCTTCACTAGCCGTGCGTATTTCCTGCAATTTCTTGTTTGCGGCGTCGCGGTTGGCGCGCATTGCCATGAGCTGCTCTTCGTATTTGATACGCGCTTCAGCACTCATTTGAGCGCTTTTGGCTCTGAGCTTATCGACCTCAGCATCCCATTTCCTGATTTGCGATTCCATCATCGCGAAGTATTCATCTTTGTTGCTCATGGTGAGACTCCTTTGTTAGGTGGTAGGCAACGCGCTGACTCAGACCGCAATGGAGCGAGGATCGTTCAACAGCCGCATCGATAACGCGGGTGGAAACGTGTCGAGCACGCGGCGTGGGCCAATACGTGCAAGCAGGAAGCCGCTCACGGATGTGCTAAGGCCAGAGGAGCAGATTCGAAGGCGGGCTGATAAGTTTCCCTCAGTAAAACAAGATCCTAAAATGCAAAACACCTAAACCTAACAGAGACGGATGTGTAATGAAAGGCAAAGCAAAATATGGCTCGCCGGTGGGCATCATCGGATTCACGGTGGTTTTGCTCATCCTCGCATCGGCACCGGCGGCTGCGCAGAATCCGAAACAGATGACGCCCGAACTGCAAAAGGTGCGTGAGGCCTTGGACAAGTATCGGGATCCCGTGATGGCGGTCCACGACGGATACTTTTCAACGCTGGGGTGCGTCGAATATCCGAAACCGGGGGCAGCAGGGCAGGTACCTTATGTCGCGGGCGGAATGGGTGTGCACTTTTTCAATGTCATGCTGATGGGCAAGTTGGATCCTCTCCAGCCGCAAGTGTTGGTCTATCA
>VBCS01000235.1:1150-10139 GCA_005888955.1 Betaproteobacteria bacterium | reverse complement strand
CAGTTTCACACGGTCGATCAGATGAACGTCGCGCAGGCGGTCGGCCTGAAGCCCGAGCAGGTCTTCATCAACCAGCTCTTCGCAGGCGGCAGCTTCGGTCGGCGGGCCAATCCGGTTTCCGATTACCTGGTCGAGACGGCCGCCATCGCCAAAGCGGTTGCGGCGACGGGTAAGACGGGCATTCCGATCAAGCTCGTCTGGACGCGCGAGGACGACATGCGCGCCGGCTTCTATCGGCCGGCGTATTACCACACATTGAAGGCGGGTCTCGATGCGAGCGGAAACATCGTTGCGTGGGAGCACCGGATCGTCGGTCAGGCGATCCAGGCCGGCACGCCGTTCGAGCCGATTATGATCCGGGACGGCATCGACGCTACCAGTGTCGAAGGCGCCCAGAACCTTCCCTACGCGATTGCGAACCTGAAAGTCGACCTGCATTCGCCCAGGGTCGGCGTCCCGGTGCTGTGGTGGCGCTCGGTGGGCTCGACGCACACTGCGTATTCGACGGAGACGTTCATCGACGAGCTGGCGGCCGCCGCAAAAAAGGATCCCGTCGAGTATCGCCGCGCGCTGCTCACCAAAGAGCCGAGATATGTGGGCGTGCTCGACCTCGCCGCCGAAAAGGCCGGCTGGGGCAAGCCGCTGTCCGCAGGCAAGAGCGGCGAGAAGCGTGGACGCGGCATCGCCGTGCACAAGTCGTTCGACACCTACGTCGCGCAGGTCGCCGAAGTATCGGTGAAGAAGGACGGCACGTTCACGGTGGACCGCGTCGTGTGCGCGGTCGACTGCGGCATTGCCGTCAACCCCGATGTGATCCGCGCGCAAATGGAAGGCGGCATCGGCTTCGGTCTCGCGGCCGCATTGCACAGCGCGATCACGCTCAAGGACGGCATCGTCGAGCAGTCGAACTTCCACGACTACCCGCCGCTGCGCATCAACGAAATGCCGAAGGTCGAGGTGTACATCGTGGCGTCGACGGAGAATCCGACGGGCGTAGGCGAGCCGGGAACGCCCGTCGTCGCGCCGGCCGTCGCCAACGCGCTAGCCGCCGCGACAGGCAAGCGCCTGAGATCGTTGCCGCTCACCCTGGCGTAATCGCAGAAAATAACGCAAAAGAGAAGAAGGCTCGATGAGCAGCGCATGGAGGTGGGTCGGCGGCATCCTTGCAGCCGCGACGGCATTTGGCGCCGGCGCGGAACCAGGCGTTACTGCGACGACGATTCTCATTGGCCAGTCTGCGGCGTTTTCCGGTCCCGCCTCCGAACTGGGCACCGAAATGCGGGCAGGCGCGATGGCATACTTCCAGCAGGTCAACGCGTCGGGCGGTGTCCACGGGCGCAAGATCGAGCTGCGCTCGCTCGACGATGGGTACGAGAGCGACCGCGCCGCCGCTAATACGAAAAAGCTGATCGACGACGGTGTGTTCCTGCTCTTCGGCTACGTCGGCACGCCGACGTCGAACGCATCGAAGCCGATCTTCACCGCGGCACGCGTACCCTTCGTCGGACCATTCACCGGCGCGGAATCGTTGCGCAATCCGCTGAACCACTACATCTTCAACATCCGCGCGAGCTATTACGACGAGACCGAGAAGATCGTCGGCCAGCTCGTCGGGCAGACGCTGGACAAGATCGCCGTCTTCTACCAGAACGACGACTACGGCAAGGCGGGCCTGGCCGGCGTCGAGCGCGCGATGCAGAAGCGTGGCATGAAGATCGTCGCCACCGGAACGGTCGAGCGCAATACGACCGACGTCGCCGCCGCGGTGAAGGCGATCGGCAAGCCCGAACCTCAGGGCGTAGTGATGATCTCGGCGTACAAGTCCTGCGCCGCGTTCATCAAGGCGATGCGCGCCGCGGGGTACAATCCACAGTTCATGAACGTGTCCTTCGTCGGCAGCAGGGCGCTGGCGCATGAAGCCGGGCCGGCAGGGCGCGGAGTGGGCATCTCGCAGGTCGTGCCGTTCCCATGGAATCTTTCCGCGCGAGTGGTCAAGGACTACCAGCAGCTGCTCGAGGCGTCGACCGGCAAACAGGAGTATTCCTTCACCAGCCTCGAAGGCTTCATCTCCGCCAAGGTGCTCGTCGAGGGCCTGCGCCGCACGGGATCCGAGCTGACGCGCGAGAAATTCATCGGCACCATGGAGCAGATTCGCGACTTCGACGTCGGTGGCTTCACCGTCAGCTTCACCCCGACTGACCACAGTGGATCGAGGTTCGTCGAGCTCACCGTCATCGGCAAGGATGAGCGCTTCCTGCGCTGACACGGTGCCTCAGGCGTGCGGATGAACACCCCGGCCGGCTTCGAGCCGGCTTTTACCGCGCCGCCGGAGCTTGCCGCCGACGCGGTGTGCTTCGTCTGGCGCGACGATAAGATTCTCGTCCGCGCCGGCGAGCCCCCGACACTTCCGACTTTCACCGACTTCACGCGCCTGTCCATCGACGGCGCAAGGCATTATCTCGGACGCCTCGAGGGCATCGATTGCATGGCGATCCGCGTCGCGGCGGACACCCCCGAACCCGCAGGCTGCCAATGGCGCGGGTTGCGCACGCTCTTCCTCCAGGTACCCGATCCACTGCTCGCGCTTGCCGGTCGCGCCTTCCAGATCGTCGAATGGGATCGCAGCCATCAGTTCTGCGGACGCTGCGGGGCGCGGTTGCACAACAGGGCCGGCGAGCGGGCGAAGGAGTGTCCCGTCTGCGGGCATGTCGTCTACCCGCGCGTATCGCCGGCAATGATGGTCCTGGTGACGCGTGGTCGGGAACTGCTGCTCGCCCGCGCCAACCGCTTTCCGCAAGCGATGTACAGCGCGCTCGCCGGATTCGTGGAGCCGGGCGAGTCGATCGAGGATTGCATCCATCGCGAAGTGCGCGAGGAAGTCGGCGTCGAGGTCGATCGTCTGCAATACGTCGCCAGTCAGTCCTGGCCGTTCCCGCATTCGCTGATGATCGCCTACACGGCCGAATACGCCGGCGGGGACATGCGTCCCTGCGACGACGAGATCGTCGAGGCTGGCTGGTTCCCGATCGATGCGCTGCCGCAGCTGCCGAACCCGGTCAGCATTTCGCGGCATCTTATTGATACAACCGTCGCACGCCTCGCTGCAAGCCCGTCGTCGCGCTAGTCGCGGGCCGGGTAGAACCTGCCTGTTAGAATACGCCGCTAACCTTCGTAGCGCTGACGCTGTCCACGTCCGCAGATCACCATGACGACCGCACGCATTGCCCGGTATGCCGCAACGGCGCTGTTCGCGACGCTGTCGCAAGCGGCCCCCGCGCAGCAGGCTCCGCCGCCGCCACCGACGTCCGCAACCGTGGTCCCGCAACGCACTCCCGGACTCACGCCGGAGCTTGCGGAGGTCGCGCGCCTCATCCACGAAGGGCAATACGCACCGGCGCTGGTGAAGATCGACGCGGTGCTCGCGACCGACGCTAAGAATCCGCAGGCGCGATTCCTGAAGGGCGTCGTACAAACCGACGAAACCAAGACCGAGGCGGCGATCGCCACCTTTCAGGCGCTCACCGAAGACTATCCGGAGCTGCCCGAGCCTTACAACAACCTCGCGGTGATCTGGGCGCAGCGGGGCGAGTACGACAAGGCGCGCAGGGCGCTCGAGCTGGCGCTCGCGACGCGACCCGACTACGCGATCGCACACGAAAACCTGGGCGATATCTATGCGCGGATGGCGAGCGCCGAGTACGATCAGGCCGTCGGGCTCGACAAGACGAACAAGAGCGCGCAGACCAAGCTCGCGCTGGTGCGGGAGCTCTTTGCGGTCGCGCCGTCGAGCACCGCGCCCAAGCCGTCGGAGCCGAAGCCGGCTCCGGCCCCGAAACCCAAGCAGTAACCGCGACGCCGTCCGCGATCGTCGCATCCGATTTCAGTCCTCGCAAAGGAGTTGCCGATGTTCCGCCGTCACCTGTTCATGCTTGCCGCCTTCGGCTTGTCTGTCGCCACCGCTACGGCCTACGCCGCCAATCCCCAGGTCGACCTCGATACCAGCGCCGGCAAGATCAGAATCGAGCTCTATCCCGACGCCGCGCCGAAGACGGTCGAGAACTTCCTCGCGTACGTGCAAGCCAAGCACTACGACGGGACGCAGTTTCATCGCGTGATCCCGGGATTCATGATCCAGGGAGGCGGCTATACCGCCGACTTCAAGGAGAAACCGACGAAGGACCCGGTTCGCAACGAGGCCGAGCAGAGCAGCAAGGCGGGATTGGTCAACGCTCCGGGGACACTCGCGATGGCGCGCACGGGCGATCCGCATTCGGCGACGGCGCAGTTCTTCATCAACGTCGCGGACAACAAGTTCCTGAACTTCCGCGAGCCCACGCCGCAGGGATACGGCTACACGGTGTTCGGCAAGGTGATCGGCGGCATGGACGTCGTCGAAAAGATCGGCAAGGCGCCGACCTCCGCCGGCGGTCCGTTCCCCAAGGACGTGCCTACCGAGCGCGTGTTCATCAAGTCGGCGACGGTCGTCGCGACGCCCTGAAGAGAAAGCACATGGGCGATCCGCATTCGGCGACGGCGCAGTTCTTCATCAACGTCGCGGACAACAAGTTCCTGAACTTCCGCGAGGCCACGCCCCAGGGTTACGGCTACACCGTATTCGGCAAAGTGATCGGCGGCATGGACGTCGTCGAAAAAATCGGCAAGACGCCGACCTCCGCCGGCGGGCCATTCCCGAAGGACGTCCCGACCGAGCGCATATTCATCAAGTCGGCGACGATCGTCGCGACGCCCTGAAGAGAAAGCACATGGTCATTCTTCACACCAACTACGGCAAGATCGCGCTCGAACTCGACCAAGAGCACGCGCCCAAGACCGTGGCCAACTTCCTCGACTATGTGCGCGCGGGCCACTTCAGCAATACGCTGTTCCACCGTGTGATCGACGGCTTCATGATCCAGGGCGGCGGCTTTACGCCGGACTTCCAGGAAGCCGGAAACGGGCTCAAGAACCAGCGTTACACCGTCGCGATGGCGCGAACCAACGATCCGCACTCCGCGACGGCGCAGTTCTTCATCAACGTCGCCGATAATGATTTTCTCAATCACCGCTCGCGCGACGCCAACGGCTGGGGCTATTGTGTTTTCGGCCGTGTCGTCGCGGGTACCGACGTGGTCGATCGTATCAAAGACGTACCCACCGGCAACCGCGGCATGCATCAGAACGTGCCGAAGCAGGACGTCCTCATCGAGCGCGCCGAGGAAACGCAGTAGCACGGTGCGAACGAACGCCTTCTAAGCGATGGCGCCGACGCTGTTCATCTCCGACCTGCATCTCGCGCCGGAGCGGCCGGGGCTCGTCGAGGCATTCCACCAGTTCATGCGCGGGCCGGCGCGCGGTGCTGCCGCGCTGTACGCGATCGGCGATCTCTTCGACGCCTGGTTGGGCGACGATCAGGTGAAGGAGCCGCTCGCTGCGGGTGTCGCCGCAGCGTTCGCCGACGTGGCGGCCGCGGGAACGCCGATCTACCTGCAGCGCGGCAATCGCGACTTTCTGCTCGGCGAACGCTTTGCGAAGGCTTGCGGCGCGACCCTGCTCCCGGACGAAGTCGTCCACGATCTCCACGGCATGCCCACGCTGATCATGCACGGCGACCAGCTCTGCACCGACGATGTCGAGTATCAGCGCTTCCGTGCGTACTGGCAGGATCCGGTCCACCGCCGGCGGCTGCTGGCGCTGCCCTACGTGGTCCGCCGCGGCATCGCGGCGCTGTTCCGCGCCGGCAGCCGGCGTGCGACGGCGGGCAAAGCCGAGGTGATCATGGACGTCAACGCCAACGCGGTCGCGGCGGCGTTGCGCGAGCATCGCGTCACGCGCCTGATCCACGGTCATACGCACCGTCCGGCGCGGCACGAGCACGTCGTCGACAGCCGACCCTGCGAGCGGTATGTGCTCGCGGATTGGTACGATGCGGGGAGCTACCTGCGCGTCGACGCGAGCGGATGCGAACCCGTAATGCTTGCGTAGGGCCGAATTCATTCGGCCGCGCCGTACCGCGAACGTTCTGTTCTGTTCTGTTATGCGAGCGCCTGTGCGAAGTCGCTCAACAGATCGTCGCGATCCTCGATCCCCACCGATATCCGGATGAGCGACTCGGCGATGCCCATGCTCGCACGCCGCTCCGGCCCCATTTCCCAGTAGATTGTGTGCGCGACCGGAATCGCTAGCGTGCGGTTGTCGCCCAGGTTCGACGACAGCACGACATTGGAGAGCCGGTTCTAGAATTCGAAGCAATCGAGATTAGGATCGAGCTCGAAGGTCAACAGCGCGCCGAAGCCGGAGAACAGAGCGCGCGCCAGCGCATGCTGCGGATGCGAAGGCAATCCCGGGTAGTACACCGCGCGCACCTTCGGCTGCACCGCGAGGAACTCGGCGAGCGCGGTCGCGTTCGCGCACGCCCGTTCCATGCGCAGCGCCAGGGTCTCCGCGCCGGCCGCGAGATGATGTGCCTGCTCCGCAGAGAGCGTACCGCCCCAGTCGCGCAACCCTTTCTTGCGCATCTGGGTGATTCCCCATAGCGCCGGCTTCGCCGTCTTGTAGCTATCGTAGATATTGGAAAAGCGCGTCCAGTCGAAGCGGCCGGTGTCGGTGATGGCGCCGCCCAGCGCGTTGCCATGGCCTCCGATGTACTTGGTCAGCGCATTGACGACGAGGCTCGCCCCGACCGCCTTCGGACGAAAAAGATACGGCGAGGTCATCGTGTTGTCGACGACGTAGATCAACCCGCGCGCGGCGCAGAGCTCGCCGATGCGCTCGAGGTCGGCGATCTGCGTTCGCGGATTCGCGATGGTCTCGACGAAGACCAACCGCGTCGCCGGCGTCAGCGCCACCTCGACCGCGCGCGCGTCGGTGGCATCGACGAACGCGACGCCGAGGCCCTGTGTGGCCAGCGTGGCGAACATGCTGTTGGTGTTGCCGAAGAGGAACGCGCTGGAGACGATGTGATCGCCCTCTCGCAGCAGCGCAAGCATGATCGCGCCGATCGCGGCCATGCCCGTGCCGAAGCAGGCGGTGGCGACGCCGTCTTCCATCCGGTTGATCTTCTCTTCCAGCGCCGCCGTCGTCGGATTGCCCTGCCGGCCGTAGGCGTAGCCCTGCGCCCGCCCCTGGAACACCGCCGCCAGCTCGCGCGCATCGCGGTAGCCGTACGCGACCGAAAGATGCAGCGGCTTGTGCAGCGCGCCGTGCTCGACCGCGGCGTCGCGATCGGAATGCAGGATCGCGGTCGTGAAGCCGCGCTTCCGGTGCAAATCGCTCATGTTTTGTTCCCGTGCGCCGCCAACAAAAAACCCGTCGGGCTCGCCGCCAAACGGGTTTTGTGTGCCCCGCCTGGTATCCCCAGGCTGGAGCGGACCTCGCTTTAGCGGCATTTGTTACGCGCCCGCAAGCTGAAGCTCAAATCGGCGCAGATGAAACTCTACCTCATTTCGCCAACGCGGTCAAAGCCTCCTCTTGCGTCATCCGGCAACGGCACGCGACTCGAGCGCGAAATCGCCATCGCCTTCTCCCCGCGCCTCGTCCCGCTCCGCGGCGAGATGCGAGAGGTAATCGGCGGTGACGTCGCCGGTGACGTAATAGCCGTCGAAGCACGACGCTTCGAAATCCCTGATCCGAGGGTTCGCGGCGCGAATCGCTGACTTGAGCGCGGCGAGTTCCTGGTAGATCAGCAGATCCGCACCGATCTCGTGCGCGATCTCCGCTTCGCTGCGTCCGGTCGCGATCAGCTCGCGCTGATTCGGCATATCGATGCCGTAGACGTTCGGATAGCGCACCGGCGGGCTCGCCGACGCGAAATACACCTTGCGCGCGCCGGCCTCGCGCGCCATCGACACGATCTCGCGGCTGGTCGTGCCGCGTACGATCGAATCGTCGACGAGCAGCACCACCTTGTCCTTGAACTCGACGCCCATGGGGTTCAATTTCTGCCGCACGCTCTTCTTGCGGATCGCCTGCCCCGGCATGATGAAGGTGCGTCCGATGTAGCGGTTCTTCACGAAGCCTTCGCGATACTTCAGGCCCAGGTTGTTGGCGAGCTCCAGGGCATACGGCCGGCTCGAGTCGGGTATCGGGATCACGACGTCGATGTCCTGCGCCGCAGGAATGCCGGCGATCTTCTTGGCCAGCTCGCCGCCCATGCGCAGGCGCGCCTCGTACACCGACGTGCCATCCATGACCGAGTCGGGACGCGCCAGATACACGAATTCGAAGATGCAGGGCGAAAGCCGCGGCTCGTCGGCACATTGCCGGGCATGGAAGCGGCCGGTCTGATCAACGTAGATCGCTTCCCCCGGCGCGACGTCGCGTAGCACCGAGAAACCCAGCGCTTCAAGCGCGACCGACTCGCTGGCGACGACGTACTCCGTGCCCCCCATCGCCTCGTTGACGCCGACGATGAGCGGGCGGATGCCGAACGGGTCGCGAAACGCGACCAGGCCGTAGCCCGCGATCATCGCTACGATCGCGTACGCGCCGCGGCAGCGTCGATGCACGCCGGCGACCGCGGTGAAGATCGCGTTCGCGTCAAGCCGGGCGTGATGCGCGGCACGCTCGAGCTCCAGCGCCAGCACGTTGAGCAGAACTTCCGAATCCGAGTTGGTGTTGACGTGCCGGAAATCGAGCTGGAAGAGCTCGCGCTTCAACGCCTCGCTGTTGGTCAGGTTGCCGTTGTGCGCCAGCGTGATTCCGAACGGCGAATTCACGTAAAAGGGTTGCGATTCCAGATCGGACCAGGCCGAGCCCGCGGTCGGATAGCGGCAATGACCGATTCCGGCGTTGCCGGAGAGCTCGCGCATGTTGCGCGTGCGGAACACGTCGCGCACATAGCCCGCGCCCTTGTACATGTGGAAGACGGGGCCCTCGCTCGTGACGATGCCGGCCGCGTCCTGGCCTCGGTGCTGCAGCAACAGCAAGCCGTCGTACAGCAGTTGGTTGACCGGTGTATGCGTAACCGCACCGATGATGCCGCACATGCTCT
>VBCS01000235.1:0-1082 GCA_005888955.1 Betaproteobacteria bacterium | reverse complement strand
AGCCACGGCCGCAGGCTCAGCGCCGCCGCGGTCAACGCCGGGCTCGTCAGCGCGTTCTGCCACCAATCCTTCTTCGGCAGCGTTGTGAGCCCCGCGAACAATACCACGACCACTGCGATGAGTATGCCGCGCGCGAAGCCCAACGCGGCGCCTAGAAGGCGATCGAGAAATCTTAAGCCGACGGCGGACACCAGCCGCGACAGCAGAAAACCGGCAAGCGCACCGACGATGAGCACACCGACCAGGATCAGCGCAAAGGCCAGGACGTAGCGGGTAGCTTCCGTCTCACCGAGATCGGGCAGCAGGATACCGACCCGGTCGGAGAAGCGAAGTGCGGCCAGCACCCCGATCACCCAGGCCCCGAGCGAGGCGGTTACGCGCACAAATCCGCGCCAGAAGGCAAATACGGTCGACAGCCCGACGACGCCGACGACCATCAGATCGAATGCCGTCATCCGGCGTGTGCAACCATGCCGTTGAAGCCTGCGGCCTTGAGCTTTGCCTGTGCCGTCGCCGCAGCTTCGCGCGATGCATAAGGGCCGACGCGCACGCGATGCAGCGTCGTCCCCTTATCGGTCGTCACCGCCTCAGTGTAGCCGGGAAAGCCGTCGCGCTTGAGCTTGGCGACAAGCGAGCGCGCACCATAACGATCGGAAAACGCGGCGACCTGGACGACGAACGCAGGGCCGTTTTTTGCGGCATCGGTCTTCGCCGTCGCCTCGGGCGTAGCACCCGCCTCGGCTGCAGCCTTCCTGTCGAGCGTGGATTCGGACTTAGGCGCGGGCGCGGACTTGACGTCGGTCGCGCCCGTCGTCGCGCCCGCCGCTTTGCTTTCGGGCGCAACTGCCGGCGGCGCAATCGCCGGTGTCGGCAGCGCGATGGAAGTCCCCGAAGTCGGTTGCTCAGCCTCGGAACTCTTGGGATTCGTAGCGGGCGGCACCATCGTTGGCGCATCGGCGGGCGGCGGCGCAACGACGGACATACCGTTCTTGCCCACGGCAATGCTGCCCTTCGCTTTCGGGTCTTGTGTCTTGCCCGAGGAAAGTGGATTGATGAACTTCCCGCTGTCGATCGGCGGTATC
>VBCS01000232.1 GCA_005888955.1 Betaproteobacteria bacterium | reverse complement strand
GCCATATGGCTTCGCCCCCGTTTTCCTATATGGAGGACGCGACGCCCGGCATCCACCGGGTGTTCAGCACGGTCGAGATCCTCGGCAACATCACGCTCGACATGACCTATACCAGCCGGCGCTTCTACGAGGCTAACCCCAAGCTCTGCGCCGCGTTCATCGCGGCGTTGAACGAGGCGAACGCGCTGATCGCCAGGGACAAGAAGAAGGCAGCCGAGATCTACCTCGCGGTCTCGAAGCAGAAGTCCTCACCCGATGAGATCGTCAAGATCCTCAATGATCCGAACTCGAGGTTCTCGACCGTTCCCGACGGCACGATGAAATACGCTGAGTTCATGTCGCGCGTCGGCACGATCAAGGCGAAGCCCGCGTCGTGGAAGGATCTGTTCTTCCCGCCGATTCACACAGTGGCAGGAAGCTGACGTCACGATGGTCCCCTTCTCCGGAATCACATCATGAAGGCGGCGGCGCGTCCTTCGGCCAGAGCAGCCAGAGACGCGCGGCCTGCTTCATGCGGCCAGCCTGGCGCGCCGCATCGTCGCCGAAGCCCCAGAAAAAATCCACGCGCAGCGGCCCCCGGATCGCGCCGCCGGTATCCTGAGCGAGGACGAGACGATTCAGCGGCCGGGTCGACAGCGGCCAGGTGGTGGCGAGAAATACCGGCGCGCCGAGCGGGATGGAACGCGGATCGACGGCGATCGCGCGTCCCGCCGCAAGCGGAACGCCGAGCGTTCCGAGCGGACCATCGATGGTCGCGGCCGTGTCGGGTGTGACTTCGCGAAAGAACACGTAGCTCGGATTCTGGTCGAGCAATTCAGGCAGCGCCTCCGGATGCCGCCGCCCCCATTCCTTGATCGCCTGCATCGAGGCTCCATCCGGCGAGAGCTCGCCGCGTTCGATCAACACGCGCGCGACGGAGCGGAACGGCTGTCCGTTCTGGTCCGCATATCCGATGCGCATCACGCCGCCTTCGGCAAGACGGACGCGACCCGACCCCTGGATCTGCAGAAAGAACGCCTCGACCGCATCGTCGACGAAGACGAGCTCCTTGCCCGTCAGCGCCGGTCTGCCTGCTTCGATCTCGCTCCGTGGCCAGTACGGAACCACGCGCTTGCCCTCGACGCGGCCGCGCAGCCGCTTGTCCTTGAGCTCGGGGTAGAGCTCGACGAGATCGATCGTCAGCAGATCGTCCGGGGGCGCGTAGAGCGGATAACGGTATTGCTCGCTCCGGATGCGGCTGCCATTGAGCAGCGGCTCGTAGTAGCCGGTGGCCAGGCCCGCGTCTTTGCCTTCCGGGGTGAGCGCCTGGTATGCGGTAAAATGCCGCTCGAAGAATGTCCGCACCGCCGCCGCGTCGCGCGAATCGATCGCAACTGCGGCGGCGCACGGTGAGCGTGTCGTCGGCCCAGCCCGGCAGCTGCGCGAACGCGACGGGCCGGAGCACCGCGCGCGCCGTTTCGGGTACGGCGACCGCGGCCGGCGGAGGCTTTATTCCGGTCTGGGGCAGTGTGGTGCAGGCGGCGCAGACCGCAGCGGCCACGGCTGCGAGATATCTGGGGAGAGGCGTCGCGATGATCTGGTTCCTGCTCGAAGCGCTGGTCGCGTTGCTGCTCGCGGTATTCATCGTCTGGTTCACGATGGGCGGGAAGCGCAAGCCGTCGCCGCCGCGGGCAGACGACGACAATCAGGACGAGCCCTAGTGCAATACGCGCGGGACCGACAGCGTGAACGACGGAATCGGCGCGTCGAACTGCTGTCCGTCTTCGGCGATCATCTGGTAGGTGCCGTGCATCGTGCCCACTGCGGTCTCGAGATGTGTGCCGCTCGTGTATTCGAAGCTCTCGCCGGGCTTGAGCAAGGGTTGCTGCCCGACGACGCCGAGGCCCTTCACTTCGAGCACCTTGCCGTTCGCGTCGGTGATGATCCAGTGCCGGCTGATGAGCTGAGCCGGGATGCTTCCGGTATTGCTGATCGTGATCGTGTAGGCGAATACGTACTGGTCTTTCGACGGGTCCGATTGATCCTCGACGTAGATCGACTTGGGGACGACGGTGATGTCGTATTTGCTGGTCTCGGCCATCGGGACGCGCTGCACTGAACGATAACGAAGATTATAGCGCCATGGCCTCTTGCTTTATTGCTCCGTCCATCCTCTCGGCCGACTTCGCGCGTCTCGGCGACGAAGTGCGCGCGGTGATCGCCGGCGGTGCCGACCTGATCCACTTCGACGTGATGGACAACCATTACGTACCCAACCTCACCGTCGGGCCGCTGGTATGCCAGGCGCTCAAGCCGCATACGAGCGTGCCGATCGACGTGCATCTGATGGTGAAACCGGTCGACCGCATCGTCCCCGATTTCGCCAAGGCGGGCGCATCGATCATCAGCTTTCATCCTGAAGCGTCCGATCACGTCGATCGGACGATCGGGCTCATCCACGATTGCGGCTGCAAGGCCGGCCTGGTGTTCAACCCTGCGACGCCGCTCGTCTGGCTCGATCACGTGCTCGACAAGCTCGATCTCGTGTTGATCATGTCGGTGAACCCGGGGTTCGGCGGGCAGTCGTTCATCACCGAGGCGCTGGCCAAGCTCAGGCTGGCCCGCGCCCGGATCGACGCTGTGCAGGCGCGCACAGGGCGCGAAATCCGACTTGAGGTCGACGGCGGCGTAAAGGTCGACAACATCGGCGCGATCGCCAAGGCGGGAGCCGATACCTTCGTCGCCGGATCCGCGATCTTCGGCACGTCCGACTATGCCGCGACGATCGCGGCGATGCGTGCGGCCGCGACCGCATGACTCTAGCTACGGCCCGGAGAGGGCTAGGGTGAGGGTGGGCAAATTCCTTCGGGCGATGCTATAGTGCCAGCGTACGAAACGATCGAGACGAACTCAACGTCTTTGCAGCAATGAGCTTCAACCCTTTCAACCGCAGCGACCGGACCGGGACCATCCGGGCGCGTGGCGACGACTGGCGCTGCTGGCGCCGCTCGTAAGCCGCGCCCACGTCGCGCGCAAAAAGCGACGCCTCCGAATTCCAGTTGCGTACGTTGAGAGAACCGTTGAAGCATCATGACCGAAGTCGAATTCCGGGCGCTCGCCGCGCAAGGGTATAACCGCGTACCGCTCATCCTCGAGTCGTTCGCGGATCTCGATACCCCGCTGTCGCTCTACCTCAAGCTCGCCAACCGGCCGTACAGCTTCCTGCTCGAATCGGTCGTGGGCGGCGAGCGCTTCGGCCGCTACTCGTTCATCGGCTTGCCGGCGACGACGCGCTTGCGCACCCGCGGGCGCGATATCGAGGTCGATCAGGACGGCGTCGTTTCCGAGCGCCATGACGGCGATCCGCTCGACTTCATCGCCGCATTTCAGCGGCGCTATCGCGCGGCGCCGGTTCCGGGCTTGCCGCGCTTCTGTGGCGGGCTCGCCGGATACTTCGCCTACGACGTCGTGCGCCATATCGAGGACCGGCTGACCGCATCGGCGCCGCCGGCGATCGAAGCTCTGGCGGACATCCCGGACGTCCTGCTGCTGCTGACCGAAGAACTGGCGGTGGTCGACAACCTGCAGGGCAAGATTTCGTTGATCGTCTATGCCGATCCCGCGCTCCCCGACGCGTATCGGGATGCGCACGAGCGCCTGCAGGCGCTGCGACGAAGGCTCCGGGCGCCGGTCGAGATCCCGTTCCAGACCGCGACCCAACCGGCCGAAGCGCGAAGCGAATTCGGCGCCGGCGCATTCCAGGCCGCGGTGACGCGCGCCCGCGAATACATCGCGGCGGGCGACATCATGCAGGTCGTGCTCTCGCAGCGCATGACGATGCCGTTCGCCGCTTCGCCGCTATCGCTCTACCGCGCGCTGCGCTCGCTCAACCCGTCGCCGTACATGTTCTACTACGATCTCGGCGACTTTCATGTCGTCGGCGCCTCGCCCGAAATCCTGGTGCGCAAGGAAGGCGATACCGTGACGCTGCGGCCGATCGCCGGGACGCGTCCGCGCGGCGCAACGCGCGACGCCGACGAGGCTTTGGCGCAGGAGATGCTGGCCGACCCCAAGGAGATCGCCGAGCACGTCATGCTACTCGACCTCGGCCGCAACGACGTCGGCCGCGTCGCCGCGACGGGAACGGTCAAGGTCACCGAGCAGATGGTCGTCGAGAGGTATTCGCACGTGATGCACATGGTATCCAACGTCGAGGGCAGGCTGCGGCCGGGGCTCACCGCGCTCGACGTCCTGCGCGCCTCGTTTCCGGCCGGAACGGTGAGCGGCGCGCCTAAGG
Source organism: Betaproteobacteria bacterium (assembly GCA_005888955.1). Lineage (GTDB taxonomy): Bacteria > Pseudomonadota > Gammaproteobacteria > Burkholderiales > Casimicrobiaceae > PALSA-1003. Next base: position 1,818 of record VBCS01000232.1, on the reverse strand, counting down.
TTCGCGCGATGGAGATCATCGACGAGCTGGAGCCGTCGCGCCGGAGCATCTATGCCGGCGCGGTCGGCTACGTCTCGTTCCAGGGAGACATGGATCTGGCTATTGCGATCCGCACGGCGGTAGTGAAGGACGGCATGCTCTACGCGCAGGTCGGTGCGGGCATCGTGCACGACTCCGTGCCCGAGAACGAATGGCGCGAGACGCTCTCGAAGGCGCGCGCGGTGTTGCGGGCGGCGGAAATGGTGCAGGCGGGGCTCGATGACGAAGGCTAGGATACGGCCATGCTCCTGATGATCGACAACTACGACAGCTTTACCTACAACCTCGTGCAATACCTGGGCGAGCTCGGCGCCGATGTGGAGGTCTATCGCAACGATGCGTTGACGCTCGAGCAGATCGCGGCGTGGCGACCGGAGAGGATCGTCCTTTCGCCCGGTCCGTGCACGCCGTCGGAAGCGGGAATCTGCGTCCCGCTGATCCAGCGCTTTGCCGGCGAGATCCCCATCCTCGGCGTGTGTCTCGGCCACCAGGCAATCGGGCAGGCCTTCGGCGGCCGCGTCGTGCGCGCCGGGCGCGTCATGCATGGCAAGCTCTCCGCCGTCACGCATCGCGAGCAAGGCGTCTTTGCCGGCCTGCAATCGCCGCTCACGGTCACGCGCTATCATTCGCTGGCGATCGACCGCGCGAGTTTGCCGTCGTGCCTCGAAATCACCGCGGAGAGCGACGACGGCGAGATCATGGGCGTGCGTCACCGCACGGCGGCGATCGAGGGCGTTCAGTTCCATCCCGAGGCGATCCTGACGCAGCAGGGCCACGAGCTCCTGTCCAATTTTCTGACTACTCAGTAGAGGGGAACGATCATGCCCATCACCATGCAGGAAGCGCTGCAGCGCACGATCGAGCACCGCGAGATCTTCCACGACGAAATGCTCGCCATGATGCGCAAGATCATGAGCGGCGAGGCCTCGCCGGTGATGATCGCGGCGCTGACGGTCGGCCTGCGCGTCAAGAAGGAAACCGTGGGCGAGATCACCGCCGCGGCGCAGGTCATGCGCGAATTTGCGACCCGCGTCGAAGTGCCCGATCGCGAGAGCCTGCTCGACGTCGTCGGCACGGGTGGCGACGCCTCGCACACGTTCAATATCTCGACCGCGGCGATGTTCGTCGCGGCCGGAGCCGGCGCGCGCGTGGCCAAGCACGGCAACCGCTCGGTGTCGTCGAAGTCGGGCAGCGCAGACGTGCTCGAGGCGCTGGGTGCGAACATCATGATTACGCCGGCGCAGGTTGCACAGTGCATCGGCGAGACAGGAATCGGCTTCATGTTCGCGCCCAGTCATCACGCCGCGATGAAGCATGCCGCAGCAGTGAGGAAGGAGCTGGGCGTGCGGACGATCTTCAATATCCTGGGGCCGCTCACCAACCCCGCCGGGGCCGCGAATCAGCTCGTCGGCGTGTTCCACCCCGATCTCGTCGGCATCCACGTTCGCGTGCTGCAGCGCCTGGGCAGCAACCACGTGCTGGTCGTGTACGGCAAGGACGGAATGGACGAGGTGTCGCTCGGTGCCGCGACGATGGTGGGCGAGCTCAAGGACGGCGAGGTGCGCGAATACGAGATCCATCCGGAGGATTTCGGGCTGCACATGAAGTCGAACCGCGGCCTCAAGGTCGACGGTGCCGCGGAATCGAAGGCGATGGTGGAGGAGGTACTCGCGAACGTCGACGGCACGCCGCGGGAAATCGTCGTGTTCAATGCCGGGGCCGCCCTCTACACGGCGGGCATCGCGGGGTCGATCGCCGAAGGGATCGAGCGGGCGCGCG
>VBCS01000231.1 GCA_005888955.1 Betaproteobacteria bacterium | reverse complement strand
TCTACCGCAGCCGCTGGCTCATGCACCTGGCGCTGTGGAGCATTCCGCTACCGTGGATTGCCGCCGAGCTGGGCTGGATCGTCGCCGAGTACGGCCGCCAACCGTGGGCGATCAGTGAAGTGCTGCCGACCCACCTGGCGGTGTCCTCGGTCTCGACGGGCCAGCTGTGCTTCAGCTTGGCGGGATTCGTCCTTTTTTACACGGCGTTGCTGATCGTCGAGCTCTACCTCATCTTCAAGTACGCCCGCGCGGGTCCGTCGAGCCTCGGGACCGGCCGGTATCAGGACGAAACTGCCGCTGGCACCCCGTACAAGGACGGAGGAGCCGCGCCATGATCTACGTGTTTGACTACGCGACGCTCAAGCTCATCTGGTGGGTATTCATGGGCGTGCTGCTCGTCGGCTTCGCCATTCTCGACGGCTTCGATCTGGGCGTCGGGGCGCTCTTGCGCTTCATCGGCCGCAGTGACGAGGAGCGGCGCGTGATGCTCAATGCGATCGGCCCAACATGGGAAGGCAATCAGGTCTGGTTCATTACCGCGGGGGGCGCGACGTTCGCGGCGTGGCCGCTGGTGTACGCGACCGCTTTCTCGGGCTTTTACGCGGCGCTGATGCTCACGCTCTTTGCGCTTTTCTTCCGTCCGGTCGGCATCGAATATCGAGGCAAGGTGAAAGACCCGCGCTGGCGCAACGCCTGGGACTGGGGACTGACTATCGGAGGCGCCGTGCCGGCGCTTATTTTCGGCGTCGCGTTCGCCAACCTGCTGCTGGGCGTGCCGTTCCATTTCGACCTCGACCTTGAGCATGCTGATGATGCACGGTGCGATCTATCTGCAATTGCGTACTGACGGTGCCGTTCAGGAACGAGCAAGACGCGCGGCGCTGTGGTGCGGCATCGTCTTTCTTGCGGCGTTTGCCGCGGCCGGCGTCTGGATCGCCACGAGCATCACTGCCTTCCGTATCTTGACAATGCCGCCTCCGGATTCGGCCTTCATGCCGCTCGCAAAAGCCGTCGAACGTGTGCCGGGCGGCTGGCTCGCCAATTACACGCAATATCCGTGGATGTTGTCAGCTCCGGTCCTCGCATTCGGCGGGATGCTGCTCGCGCTCGTGTCGTCGCGTGCGCGACGCGCGGGCATCGCATTCGTGCTTTCTTGCCTTGGCGTCGCCGGCGTCGTACTCACTGCGGGATTCGCGCTTTTTCCGTTCATCATGCCTTCGTCGAGCGACCCCAAGAGCAGCCTGACCCTCTACGACGCGGTGTCGACCCATCGTACGCTGCAGATCATGTTCTGGGTCGTAGTCCTGTTCCTGCCGATCGTGATCGCATATACCGGCTGGGCCTATCGCATGATGCGCGGCACGGTCACCGAGCGCGCGGTCCGCGAGAGCGGGCACTACTAGGAGGAGGGACGCCGCATGTGGTATTTCACCTGGATCCTCGGCATCGGACTCGCTCTCGCCTTCGGCATCATCAACGTCATGTGGCTCGAGACGTCCTATCAGGTCGGCGATCTCGACGAGAACGATATCTATAACCGCTTCGGCTGGCGAGAACGCGGCCCGGATGGTGGCTAAAGAACAACTCAGGCCTCCGCCCGGGCACGATCTACGTTTCGTTGGCGGTGCAGGGGCCGCCGCGGGTCAATACCGCATTGGCTATTGATTGACGATCTGCGGCTTGAGCGGCCCCAGGATGCCCAGAAGCTCGCCCTGTTCCTTGGCGGGGACGTTGAACTTGTTCAGCGTCTTGACCAGGTCCTCGACCAAGGCGTTGAAGTCCGCGTCGGTGATGCCCATGCCCTTGTGCGCGGTCCTCATGTCCTTGCCGGTATAGACGCAGGGACCCCCGGTTCCCTGGCAGATCTGATCGACCAGGTTGCGCTTCAACCGCGGGACATCGGCTTTAGCGAAGAAACCGTTGATGCGCTTGTCGGCCGCGACATTGCCGACGAAGTCGTCAACCACCGCGGTGAGGGCATCCTTGCCGCCGAGGCGGTCATAGAGGCTCTTCTGCATCATCGGCTTCATGCCCATGTCCTGGCAGCCGCCGACGAGCAATCCGGCGATCAGGACGAGCGGAAACGCGAGTTTCCAAAGCATTGTGTTCATCGGGTTTCTCCTCTGCTTGGGGTTCGAGAGCGATTTCGTTGGCTGCACCGCGATATACGCGCGCGGTTCCCGGGTGGATGCCGCCGGCCGGATTGTCCGCCGTGCTATGGTGGCGGGGGTTACGGCAAAGAGGCTTGACGATGACCCCGAGCGACCCCCATGCGCCGCCGCCCGACGGCACCGGCCCGCGCCCGGCCGGGTTTCTGCAGGTGTTGGGCGCGGTCTTCTCGAGTTTCTTCGGCGTCCGCAAGAAGGCGGCCGGCGAGCGCGACATGGTCAGCATCAAGCCGCTGCACGTGATCGTCGCCGGCGTGCTTGCCGCCGCGGTCCTCGTCGCGACGCTGGTCCTGCTGGTGAGCTACATCACCCGCAAGGGCTAAAGAACCTGAGGTTACCCACGTCAGATGTTGCGGTCCGCGCGTACCGCGGCGTGGATCTCCGCGGCCGCGACGAGCTCCGCGTCGGTGGTGAGCACATCCGGGCAGAGACGGAGATAACTGCCCCGGGCGTCGCCATGGACGCCGCGCTCCTGCAGCACCAGCGCGAGCTCGACGGCATGCGCGTCCCGGATGATGACGAAAGCACCTCGTTCGCGGGTGCCACCCTCCGCATCCACGCCGCGTTCGCGCAAGAGCGCAACCAGCCGCTGCTGTTGCAACAGCGAATACGCGCGCAGGCGTTGGACGCCGATAGCCAGCGTGAAAACCTGGCCGGCCCTTGCCTGATACCAGGGCAGGATCGCCGGCGTCGACTCGAGAAAAGCGTCGCCACCGGAGGCGAACTGCGGTGGATCGGGACGCTGATAGGCAAAAGGCTCGCGCTTGGCGAACCAGCCCGTGTCGAGCGTGGTCAGCGATCCATCGAGATGGCGCGGATGAAGATACAGGAAACACGCTCCGGGGCCTCCCCGCAGGTACTTGTAGCTGCCACCGATTGCGAAATCGGCATCGAGCGCCGCCACGTCCACCGGCAACACGCCAAGCGAGTGATAGACGTCGACGAGCACACGCGCGCCCGCGGCGTGCACGGCGGCGATCAGCGCGGGCAGCTCGAGGAAAACCTGACCCGTGTTGAAGACGACCTGGGACACGACGGCGAGATCGACACCCTTGGAGAACGCGGCCAGGAGATCGTCCGCAGCAAACCATCCATCCGCTCGTGGCTCGACGAACGACAGCGCGATGCGCCCGCGCTGCGCGTAGTGGCGGAGGATCACGTCGACCGAGTCGAACTCGCCGCGCGTCGCAACCACGCGCGGTACCGTGTTGTAGCTGTTGAGGACCGCGCGCAGACCCTGTCCCGCATTGGTCTTGGGCACGATGCAATCGTCGCGCGGCGCGCCGAGAAGTCGCGCGAAGCGCGCGCGATGGGCGCGCATTTCGTCAAGCCACGCGTCCCAGGCATCGCCCAGGCGCTGCTGCCACAGCGAGACCGCTTCGGCGATATCGGCAGCGGTCGCGTCGAGCGGGCGTCCCAGCGAATGATTGGCGAGGTCGATCGCGGTCGCGCGCCGCTCGAGCACGCGCGAGAACAGCGGCGCCAGATGCGCCTGCACTGCAGTCTCCGTCAGCACATCGTCGCCGAGCGCCGCGACCGCGTGCTCGATCGTCGCCACGGTCCCGCCGCGCGCGTCGGCCTCTCGCTTCATCGCGCGCCGATGGCCGTGCGGACGTCGATCAACTCGGGGAAAAAAGTCTGCTCGAGAGCCTTTTTCAGGAACGGCACACCTGACGAGCCTCCGGTGCCGGACTTGTGCCCGATGATCCGCTCGACCGTCTTCAAATGGCGGAAGCGCCAGAGCTGGAAACCTTCCTCGACATCGAGGAGCTTTTCGCACATGTCGTAGGCGTCCCACCAGTGCAGCGGATCGTCGTAGATCGTCTTGAGGACGGGCACCAGCTCGGGATTGCGCCGATAGGCCTGCGTAAAATCGCGATCGATACACGCATGCGGCACGGGCAGGCCGCGCCGCGCGAGGTGGCGCAGGAACTCGTCGTAGAGCGACGGCGCGCGCAACAGCGCTTCGAGCTCGGCGAACGTCGCGGCATCGTGGCGAAAAACCTCGAGCGACGTGGCGCTCTTGTTGCCGAGCAGGAATTCGATCGCGCGGTACTGCGGCGACTGGAAGCCCGACGACTGTCCCAGTACCGGGCGGAACGTCTCGTACTCCGAGGGCGTGAGCGTCTCCAGCACCGCCCACTGCTCGAAGAGTTGTTTCTGGATGAGCTTGATCCGGGCGAGAGTCTTGAAGCTTGCCGCGAGCTGATCGGCCTGCACGTAGCCGATTGCCGCCCTGAGCTCGTGGATCATCAACTTCATCCACAGCTCGGAGGTCTGGTGCTGGATGATGAACAGCATCTCGTCGTGCCGCGGCGGCTCTTCCGCGGTCCCGGACAGCGGCTGCTGCGCCGACAGCAGCCGGTCGAGGCGGAGATAACCGGCATAGGTAAGGCGGTCGCGAAAATCGGTGACGATGCCGGTTTCGAGGTGGTCTTGAGACATGATCGCTACGCGTGAGGAACCCGAAGCAAGTATAGGGGTGTCAGGTTTTCGTAGGTGCGACTAATTCGCCCACGGCCCAATGTAACGCCGGCCGAATGAATTCGGCCCTACGAACTCCTACGTCGATTCGCGCAGCACCGCCAGGGGCGGTTGCCGCAGCGTACTGCGCGTCCCGAGCCAACCCGCGAGGGCGATGCAAGGGGCCGCTCCGACAACGCCGATCAGCCACAGTGCCGGATTCCATCCGAACGGTATCTGGAATACGCGGTCGGCGAGCACGTAACCGATTGCGGTCGCGCCCGCTGCCGCGAGCAAGCCCGCCAGCGCACCCAGCGCGAGGAACTCGGCGACTTGCGCCGCAGAAAGCTGTCGTTCGCTCGCCCCGAGGGTACGCAGCACCGCTACGTCATAGCGGCGCTCGTCCTGCGTGGCCGCGATCGCAGCTTCGAGCACCAGCACGCCGCCGGCCAGCGTGAACAGGAACACGAACTCGATCGCGCGCGCGACCTGATCCATGATCGATTGCACCTGGCGCAGGATCTCGCCGACGTCGATGACCAGCACATTGGGATATTCTCGGACGAGCGCAGTGAGCCACGCCGCGTTGCCGGTGTCGGCGCGCACGCCCGCGACATAGGTCTTGGGTAGCGGTTCGAGCACGCCGGGCGCGAACAGCGCGAAGAAGTTGACGCGAAAACTGTCCCAGTCCACCTTGCGCAGGCTCGTGACCTTCGCGCTGACTCGCGTGCCGACGATGTCATAGGTCAGCGTGTCGCCGAGCTTGATGCCGAGCGTCTCGGCGATGCCGTCCTCGAGGGAGGCGCCGGCCGCAGCGCCGGTTGCGTCGGGTTTCCACCATTGGCCCGCAACGACGCGGTTGCCGCGCGGCAACACGTCGGTCCACGACAGATTGAATTCGCGCTCGCCCAGCCTGCGCGCGCGCTCGTCGGCGAGCCGCCTCGTGTCGAAGGGCACGTCGTTGATTGCGACCAGACGCCCGCGCACCATGGGCCGGAGCGCGGCGTCGACGTTGAGCTCGCGCTTGAGCACGGCACCGACGCCGTCGACCTGATCGGGCAGCACATTGATCAGGAATGCGTTCGGCGCATCGGGCGGCAGGCTCGCGCGCCAATTGCGCATCAGGTCGCCGCGCACGAGGGTCAACAGCAACAGCGCCATGACGCCCAGCGCCAGGGCGCTGATCTGCAGACTCGAGCCGAGCGGGCGGCGGCGCAGGTTGGCGAGCCCGTAACGCCAGGTGTATCCCCGCTGCGGCAGCAGGCGAAGGAATACGATCAGCAACCACGCTGCGGCCGCCGCCGCGGCCAGCAGCGCCGCAATGCCGCCGATGATGATCGCGCCTGTCTTGAGATCCTGCGCCTGCCAGAGAACGAGCGCGGCAATCGTGGCCGCACCGACTGCGTAGGCAAGGACGCCGCCGGCCCGCGGCAGGCCGATATCGCGGCGAAGCACGCGCAAGGGAGGCACGCGCGACAGTGCAACGAGCGGCGGCAGCGCGAACCCGAGCAGCAACGCGAGCCCCGTCACGATCGAGGCGGCCGCGGGCGGCCACCCCGGAGGAGGCAGATCGACATGGATCATGGCGCCGAGCAACGCGACAAGGAGCTGCTGCCCGCCAAGCGCAACGAGTGTGCCGACGACGCTCGCACCTATGCCCAGCACAAGAAACTGGACGACGAACAGCGCCAGCGTCTGCCCCTGCGGTGCGCCGAAGCAGCGCATCATCGCGCCAGCGTCGAGATGGCGCCGCAGATAGCGCGACGCTGCCAGTGCGACCGCCACCGCCGCCAGGATGACCGCGACGAGCGCCGCGAGGCCGAGAAACTTGTCGGCGCGCTCGAGCGTCAGCCGGATCTCGGGCCGCAGGTCGCGGATCGACTCCAACCGCTGTCCGCGCTCGAGCCGCGCGAGTGCCCAGTCGCGATACGCGTCGATCGCGCGTCCGGCGACCAGCAGGCGGTACGACGCGCGGTTGCCCGGCTGCAACAGGTTGGTCGCCGGCACGTCGTCGATGTTCATGATGAGCCTGGGCCCCAACGCCAGCAGGCCGCCGACG
>VBCS01000230.1 GCA_005888955.1 Betaproteobacteria bacterium | reverse complement strand
ACACGATCGTCGGCAGCGCGGGATCGAAACCCCGCGAGCCGGTGTAAGCGTAAACCCGTGCACCATTGACATTGATCTGCATCGGCCCCGCTTCCCGATGACGTCACTCCCGCTCAAGCGGGAATCCAGGCATCACTTCTATACGCATCGCGCTCTCTGACGTCATTCCCGCGAAGAGCCTGCCCTCGAATGCTTAAGTCAGGGGCGGGAACCCAGGAATCAGACGATTTCCTCCCAGAGATCGCGCCATTGCGGATTGTGGCTTTCGATCAGCCGCAATTTCCATGCACGATTTCCACTTCTTGATCTGCTTTTCGCGTGTTATGGCGGTCGGCATGTCCTCGAATTCCTCGAACCAGACGAGTCGGTGCACGCCATACTTCTGCGTGAAGCCGCCGATCACGTCCTCGCGATGCAGAAAGAGTCGCTTGGTGTCCGCTCGTCACGCCGACGTAGAGTGTGCCATTCCGGCCACTCGCAAGCAGATACACACACGGACGTTTCATTGTATTGCAAAACCTCTGGATTCCCGCCTTCGCGGGAATGACGCCTCGACTCTACGAGCGTCGGCGAGGCTCGCTATCAGACCAACGGCCGAGACACGCTACATGTTGGCCGAACCCGTGCCGAAACGCGAGCCACTATGACTTGCCCGCGGCGTAGAGCGCACGACTCAGATCTTCGATGAGATCATCGGCGTCCTCGAGCCCGACGGAGAGCCGGATCGTGCCTTCGGTGATGCCGGCGGCAGAGAGATCCTCGGCTGACACGCGGAAGTGCGTCGTCGAAGCCGGGTGAATGACCAGCGACTTGGCATCTCCGACGTTGGCGAGATGCGAGAAAATCTTGAGCGATTCGATGAACTTGCGGCCCTGCTCGCGCGTGCCCCGGATCGAGAAGCTGAACACCGCGCCGCAGCCGCGCGGCAGCAGCGCGCGCGCGAGCGCGCGATCGGGATGCTCGGGCAACTCTGGATAGCCAACGGACTCGACCATCTCGTGCGCCGCAAGAAACGCAACGATCCTGCGCGTGTTATCGACATGGCGTTGCATGCGCAACGGCAGCGTCTCGATGCCCTGCAGAATCTGGAATGCCGTCATCGGCGCCATGCATGCGCCGAAATCGCGGATGCCCTCGCGCCGCGCCCGCAGCAGGAACGCGGCGGTGGTCGACTCGTCGGCGAACACCATGTCGTGAAAACCCGCGTAGGGCTCGGTCAGCGTGGGAAATTTTCCGGCGCTCTTGCCCGACTCTCCCCAGTCGAACCGCCCGCCGTCGACGAGCAGCCCACCGATGACCACGCCGTGACCGGAGAGAAATTTGGTCGCCGAGTGATAGACGAGGTCGGCGCCGTGCTCGAACGGCCGCATCAGGTACGGCGTCGTGAATGTCGAGTCGACGAGCAGAGGCAGGCCGTACTCGTGCGCGAGCTCCGCCACGCGCGGGATATCGAGCACCTCGAGCCCGGGGTTGCCCAGCGTTTCACCGAACAGCAGGCGTGTATTCGGGCGCAGCGCGGCGCGCCAGGCGTCGAGGTCGCGCGGGTCGACGAACGTCGTCTCGATGCCGAACCGGGGCAGCGTGAAATCGAGCAGGTTATGCGACCCGCCGTAGAGCGAGCGCGACGCGACGATGTGCGAGCCCGCTCCCATCAGCGTGACGATGGCGAGATGCAGCGCGGCCTGCCCGCTCGCCACGGCGATCGCACCCACGCCGTCTTCGAGCGCGCTAATCCGCTCCTCGAGCACCGCGCACGTGGGGTTGGAGATGCGCGAGTACACGTGGCCCGCACGCTCCATGTTGAACAGCGCCGCAGCGTGATCGCTGTCGCGGAAAACGAATGAAGCGGACTGATAGATCGGCGTGGCGCGCGCGCCGGTCGCAGGATCGGGCCGCGCGCCAGCGTGCAGCGCGAGCGTGTCGAAGCGGGTTGTCTTGGGCATGGGTCTCGTCGGAGCGACAGGCGCACGCTTCCGCCGGTGCTTTGCGCTGTCTATGGTAGCGCATCGGCGGCACCGTCAGCGAGGCCGACGCCACTTGGCGCGACGCTCGCGTGGGCCTAAACTGCGCGTTCAGAAGGGCAACCACTCAAGGAGACCAAGATGCAGCGCAAAGCCTCCGCCCGCTGGCAGGGCACCGCGAAGGAAGGCGCGGGAACGATTGCGACCCAGAGCGGTACCCTCAAGGACACGCCGTTCTCATTCGTCGCCCGCTTCGGCGACGGCAAGGGAACCAATCCCGAGGAGCTGATCGCGGCGGCGCACGCCGGCTGCTTCACGATGGCGCTTTCGTTCATGCTCAACAACGCCGGCTTTACGGCGGATGCGATCGACACCGAGGCCGCGCTGACGATGGATCAGGTCAACGGCAACTGGACGATCACCTCGATTCACCTGACGACGCGGGCGCGGGTGCCGAAGATCGATGCGGCGAAGTTTGCCGAGGTCGCCGCGAACGCCAAGGCTAACTGTCCGGTATCGCGCGTGCTCAACGCGAATATCTCGATGGACGCGAAGCTGGTGGGATAGGACCTGTAGCGAGAAAGGGCTCGATGGCAGCAGCACCGCCGCACGCACACAAAGGGCGCGGCGCGACCTTCAATCCCGCCAACCGCTTTCGTCGCGACGCACGCGAGGCGGTCGATGACGGCTGGACGCCGCCGGAAGGCACCCCGAGCGATGACGAGCCGCCGCCGCTCAAGACGACCGTGTCGATCCAGAAGGCGCGAACGATCATCGCCCGCAACGATTCGCCCGACATTCCGTTCACGCAATCGATCAACCCCTACCAGGGTTGTGAGCACGGCTGCATTTATTGCTACGCGCGGCCCTCGCATGCATATCTCGATCTCTCGCCGGGGCTCGACTTCGAGACGAAGCTCTTCGCCAAGCCGAATGCCGCCGCCCTGCTGCGCACCGAACTGGCGCATCCCGGCTACCGCTGCGAGCCGATCGCGCTCGGCACCAACACCGATCCCTACCAACCGATCGAGCGCGAGTGGAAGGTCACGCGCCAAGTGATCGAGGTGCTCGCCGAGTGCGAACATCCGCTGACGATCACGACCAAGGGCGTGCTCATTCTGCGCGACCTCGATCTGCTCGCGCCGATGGCGGCCAAGAATCTCGCACGGGTGTACGTTTCCATCGCAATGCTCGACCGCGAGCTCGCGCGCAAGCTCGATCCCCGCGCGCCTTCGCCGCAGCGGCGGCTGGAGATGATCAAAGCGCTCTCCGACGCCGGGGTGCCCGTCGGCGTCAGTGTCGCGCCGGTGATTCCGCAGCTGACCGACAAGGATCTGGAAGCGATCCTCGAAGCGGCGGCGGAGCACGGCGCGCGCATGGCGACGTGGGTCATGCTGCGGCTGCCTTACGAGGTGAAAGACCTCTTCCGCGACTGGCTCGCGCAGCACTACCCGCTGCGCGCCGAGCATGTGATGAGCCTCGTGCAGCAGATGCGCGGTGGCCGCGACAACGATCCCGCGTTCGGCTCGCGCATGCGCGGGCAGGGACTGTTTGCCGACCTGATCGCCAGGCGCTTCGAGCTCGCGTGCAAACGGCTTGGGCTCAACGAGGATCGCACGCTGCACTTGGACACGACGCGTTTCCGCCCGCCCAAGGCGCGAGGCGCAGGCGGTCAGCTCGATCTGTTCGCCTGAACTAAAAAAGCGCAATGGACAAGCTTACGGAGCGGCTGGCGCGGTGCTACACGGGCGCGGTCCACGACGTGCTGCGCATGATGGGCCACGAAAACATCGTGTTGCCTCCCGCGATCAAGTCGATTGCGCCGGAAATGAGGCTTGCCGGGCCGGCGTGGACGGTCGCAGGACACCTCGATCGCACTAAGACCCGTCACGACACGCTGCTGGGCTGGTGCACCCTGCTTGCCAAAGCGCCTGCGCAACACGTGATCGTCTGCCAGCCGAACAACCACGAGGTCGCGCTGATGGGCGAGCTGTCGGCGCATACGCTCAAGGCGCGCGGCATCCTCGGCTTCGTCGTCGACGGCGGCTCGCGCGACACCGAACTGGTGGTCGAGCAGGGCTTCCCGGTGTTCTGTGCGTTTCTCACGCCAGCGGATATCGTCGCGCGCTGGGTGCCGGATCGTTTCGGCGAGCCGGTGACAATCGGCGCAGTCACCGTCGCGAGCGGCGACTACGTGCTCGGCGACCGCGACGGCGTCGTTGTCATTCCGGCCGCGATTGCAGGCGAGGTCGTCGCCAGGACCGAGGAGGTCGTTGCGACCGAAAGCGACATGCGCCGCGCGCTGATCGACGGGATGGATCCGGTCGCGGCTTACAACAAGTACGGCAAGTTCTGAAAGAAGCGCGGCCGCGGCCGCCGCGTTACACTGGCGACCGCATGCTCGTCCGGCCGCTGCCGGCCGGCAATGCAGTCCGTCCGCAGCGAAACGCCGGCAATCCGGGGGAAACGCCATGAAAAAGCCGCTCTACAAGCATCTCTACGCGCAGGTGCTGTTCGCGATCGTCTGCGGGATCATCCTCGGCCATTTCTGGCCCGAGACCGGCGAAGCGATGAAGCCGTTCGGCGACGCGTTCATCAAGCTCATCAAGATGATCATCGCCCCGATCATCTTCTGCACCGTCGTCACCGGCATCGCCGGCATGGAGGACATGAAAAAGGTCGGGCGGGTCGGCGGCAAGGCGCTCCTCTACTTCGAGGTCGTCAGCACGCTCGCGCTGATCATCGGCCTCCTCGTCGTCAACACGCTCAAGCCCGGCGTCGGCTTCAACGCCGATCCGGCGAGCATCGATACCAAGAACATCGCGAGTTACACGACCGCGGCCAAGTCGCAGAGCACCGTCGACTTTCTCATGAACGTGATCCCGAACACCGTCGTCGACGCCTTTGCGAAGGGAGAGATCCTGCAGGTGCTGCTCTTCTCGGTGCTGTTCGGCCTGGCGCTTGCCTCGGCGGGCCAGAAGGGGAAGCCGGTCGTGCGCTTCATCGACGAGTTCGCGCACGCGCTTTTCATCGTCGTCGGCTTCATCATGCGCGCGGCGCCGATCGGCGCCTTCGGCGCGATGGCGTTCACCATCGGCAAATACGGCGTCGCCTCGCTGGTGCCGCTCGCCAAGCTGATGGGAAGCTTCTACTTCACCTGCCTGCTGTTCATCTTCGTCGTGCTCGGCCTCATCGCGCGATGGGCCGGCTTTTCCATCATTCGCTTCATCGCGTACATCAAGGAGGAATTGCTGATCGTGCTCGGCACGTCCTCGTCGGAATCGGTGCTGCCGCGCATGATGGCCAAGATGGAAAAGCTCGGCTGCTCGAAATCGGTGGTCGGGCTGGTGATCCCCGCCGGTTATTCGTTCAACCTGGACGGGACGTCGATCTATCTGACCATGGCGGCGGTATTCATCGCTCAGGCGACCAACACCGAGCTCACCCTGTTCCAGCAACTGACGATCCTCGCCGTGCTGCTGTTGACGTCCAAGGGTGCCTCCGGCGTCACCGGCAGCGGCTTCATCGTGCTCGCGGCGACACTGTCCTCAGTGCCGACGATTCCCGTCGCGGGTCTGGCGCTCATCCTCGGTGTCGACCGCTTCATGTCCGAGGCGCGCGCGCTTACCAATCTGATCGGCAACGGTGTGGCGACCATCGTCGTGTCGAAGTGGGAAAAAGAGCTCGATCACCAGCAGATGGAGCGGGGATTGCGCCGCGACGTCGAAGAGGAGCTCGAGGAAGAAGCGCGGCTCAAGCATGCCGCGGCCAAGGCGGCGGAAAAGCCGGCCTGACGGGTGCTCGCGCGATGCAGATCGAGGCCCGTCTGCGGCAACTCGGGCTCGCGCTGCCGGGACCGGTGACGCCGCCGGCCGGTGTGCGCCTGCCGTTCGCGTTCGTGTGCGTGCGCGGCAATCGCGCGCTGGTGTCGGGCCACGGACCGCAGAATCCCGACGGCTCGCTCGCGCTGCCGCTGGGCAAGCTCGGGCGCGAGCTCGGCGTCGAGGAGGGATATCGCGCCGCGCGCCTGACCGCGCTGTCGATCCTGGGCAGTCTGCAGCGCGAGTTGGGCGACCTCGACCGAGTGCAGGCGTGGGTACGCGTGTTCGCCATGGTCGCCTCCGCGCCGGGATTCACGCAGCAGCCCGCGGTCATCAACGGCTTTTCGGATCTGATTCTGGAGCTTTACGGACCCGACGCCGGCAAACATTGCCGATCCGCGGTTGGCATGGCGGAATTGCCGTTCAACATTCCGGTCGAGATCGAGGCGGAAGTGGAAATCGAAGCGTAGGACTACAGCGGCGCTTCGAGCAGGCAGCCGAATTCGCGCGCGAAGTCGACCGATACGCGGGCGTGATCGGCGCCTTGCTTGTCGAAAAAGCGCTGCATCCCGGAAACGCCGAACACGCCCTCGTGCCAGACGTTCGGATGCAGGTAGAGTCCCTTGCTGCCGTCGAAGCGGAAGCACACGAAGCTCTCCGGCCTGACGTCATCGCCCGGCAGCGCGAGCGGCACGACGAAGGGTGCCGCATCGAGCGGAAAAAAGAGCTGGCCGCCATCGGGATGGTAATTCGCGTGCCAGAGGAGGATCCGCTCCGGCTCGCGCCGGTGAGTCGCGTCGGCAATCGTTGGATCGGTCGCATATGCCAGAATGTACTCGCCGCCGACAGCGTCGTTACGGCCGAATAGTATGTCGCCCCGCCACTCGCTGACGAACACGCCTTCGACCGTGCCGCCCTGATCGCCGGTGTCCGCATCGACCGGGCGCCAGCCCTGCGCGGGCCAGCGCACGATCTCGATCGCGCGCCCATGGGGATCGTCGACAAGCTCGCCATAACCCTGCAGCGTGTCGGAAGCAGCATCGACGACGTGCATGGCAACGTGCCGCAGGCCCGCGGGCAGCGCCGGATCGAGATAATCGAACACGCGGGCCGCGCTCGCTTCCGCGACAGCGTCGTTGCGCATGGCAGCGTCTATTTGGCGCAATCTGCAACTCGCTGCGCGGTGATCGATTCGTTTGTCGTTCCGCCCTGGCTCGTCAGGCGATTCTCGATCCGATAGGCGATGTCGCTCTCGGCCGTAAGCACCGAGGTCGTGCTGAACGCTACGGCGCCCGACGGCAGCTTGACGCTGCAGTCCGCCGTATAGATATACGTCGCGCCCGTCCGCAGCGCCGGCGAAAGCTTGCAGCCCATCTTCTCCAGCGCCGTATGCTGGCGTCGCAGGTCTTCGCTCGGGTCGATGCATTCTGTAGCGGCAAAC
>VBCS01000229.1 GCA_005888955.1 Betaproteobacteria bacterium | reverse complement strand
GCATCCGGCCGGAGAATACGCTCATGCAGGGTTGTGAGAGGTGGGCCTGTGCTGGCTGACTCCCGGGCATGCTCACCAGATGCGCGATCCTGCAAGAGAGCGGGCCGATTCGATCGGCCCGTTTCTCTACGTGCTCAACAAATCGATGAGGCAGACTATGAATATCATCAAACGTTTGCTGCTTCTGGCACCTCTGGCGCTCGCCGGGCTTGACCATGCACCGGCACACGCGGCCAATACCGCGCGGCAGGAACACGTACAGGGATCCGTTGCTTATATTTCCGGCGGGGTCAGCTCCGATGAAGCAGATGCGATGAAGGCTGCCGCGGCGAACTATCCGCTGACCCTCGAGCTTGCGGTTGCCGGCCCACAGCGCGACCCCTACATCGCCGATGCCCGAGTGGAAATTCGCGACCTTCAGGGCAATGCCGTGCTCAACACGACGACCGAAGGACCTTTTCTTCTCGTGCGCTTGCCGTCCGGCACGTATACGCTCGATGTGGAGTGGAACGGCGCACAGAAAAAGAGGACCGTTCAGGTTGCCGCGGACAAACGTCAGCACATCTTCCTCGAGTTTCCGCGCTCGGCCGAGCGCTAAGAGCCTCGCTGGTTTTCACACCGCAGCGCTTGGGGCCGGTTGACCTGCCCCGCGCTGATGCTTTTCTCAGGCGACGCGCTGCGCCACGGGCGAAAGGCCGAACAGCGCCTCCATGTCGCGGCGGACCTTCAGCGCGGGAAGCGCTTCGTCGATCGCAATATCGCGCCACGCGATCGGCACTCCGGCCTTCACCGCGCGAACGAGCTTCGTGCCGTGCGCAAGGCCGAGCGGCAATCCGCCGAACGCGATTGACTTCTGCGCGGGCAGCAGCTTACCCCATACCGTGTAACCGCCCTCGCCGTCCAGGATTTCGCCGGGCTGGAGATCGCGTTTGGCCGTGGCAACGACGTCGGCATTGAAGCACACGGCCGCGCCCGTCGACTCACGACGCACCCCGACGGCAGCTACCGAGATTCCGACTTCCAGCCCGATCAGATGCCAGCGCTTGTACAGGCAGGCGTAGCGTCCGCTCGGGTCGGTGCGCACCATGTATTCCTTGAAACAGTTGCGGATGTACTCAGTCTCACCCTCGAACACGACGAATACGCCGAAGCGGATGTCGTAGGGAAGCGCGTGGCCGTCGCGGGTGAGCGACGAGATTACCTCCACCTGGCCCTTCTGATGCAGCGCGCCGCCCTCGGCGATCGGGCGGCACACCGACGGGATGTCGTCGATCGACGCCGGCGGATACGTCAGACCGTCGGGAGGCGGGACGAGTCCGGTCGCGTTGCACACCGCGGTGCACTCGATCGCGGGTTTCGACCCGTCGAGGAACGAGTTGAACATCTTGGGATTGAGACCGCCAATCCGGGCGTCCTCGGCGGTCAGTCCGTAGTATCCCCACACCGTCTCCGGCGTCGACTGCGCGAAATGCGGCAGCCACTTGTGGCCGCGACCCGCGGCGACAACGGAAAAGCCCGCCGCGCGGGCCCAGTCCACCAGGTCGCAGATGAGCGCGGGCTGATCGCCGTAGGCCAGGCTGTAAACGACGCCCGCGCCGGCCGCCCGGCGGGCGAGCAAAGGCCCGCACAACGCGTCGGCTTCGACGGTCACGTTGACGACGTGCTTGCCATGCCGAAATGCGGCCAGGCAATGCTCGACGGCGGCGATTGGATTCCCCGTGCATTCGACGACGATCTCGACCTGCGGATGCCGTACCAGCGCTTCCCAGTCGTCGGACAGATGCGTCGTCCCTTGCGCCAGCGCTGCATCGAGCGAAGCCGCGCCGTATCGCTCGGGTTTCCAGCCGGCGCGCTCGAGATTGGTCCTGGCGCCCGACGGGGCGAGATCCGCGATGCCGACGAGATGCACACCCGGCGTCTTCGGCACTTGCGCGAGATACATGGTGCCGAACTTGCCGGCGCCGATCAGGCCGACGCGAAGCGGTTTGCCCTGTGCCGCGCGCTCGGAGAGTTTCGCGTACAGGTTCATTTTCGCCCCGCGCTCATGTTAAGGAAGTCTACGTTCTCCGGCGCCCTTAGGGAACCTGGGGAACTCGCGGAGACCGGCGTCCCCGCGGTCGGCGCCTTCCCGTCCTACTTCGCGACGTAGCGATCGGGGAATTGCTGCTTCAGCTGCGCGAGCTTCGGCAGGTCGTGCATCACGATGTACGGCTGGGTGGGATGCAGCGCGAGGTAGTTCTGGTGATACGCCTCGGCGGCATAGAACGCGGGCAGCGCGACGACCTGCGTCACGATCGCGCTCGGGTACGCCTTGGCCTGCCCAAGCTGCGCGATGTAGGCCTGTGCGACGCGCTTCTGCTCATCGCTCACGTAAAAGATCGCCGACCGGTATTGCGTGCCGTAGTCCGGTCCCTGCCGGTTGAGCTGGGTCGGATCGTGCGCGACCGAAAAGAAGATGCGCAAGAGCTCGCCGTACGAGACCTGCGCCGGGTCGTAGGTCACCTCCACCGATTCGGCGTGCCCGGTGCTGCCGGTGCTCACGCGCTCGTAGTCCGCCGTCTTAAAACTCCCGCCAGCGTATCCCGAAACAGCCTTGCTCACGCCCTTGACGTGGCGGAACACGGCTTCGACGCCCCAGAAACAGCCGCCCGCGAAAACCGCGGTCTGCGGTCCCTGGACGGAAGCGGCGGGAATATCCACGGCGGGCGCTGGCACTGGCGACCCGGCGACTGCAAGATCAGCCTGAATGGCCATCGCCAGCACGGCGGCAAACGCGGCGGCGAAGCTTGGGTACAAAGAGCGAGACATGGTCTTTTCTCCTGTGGAATCGCGATGGAATCACGATCGCTTGGAGCTTAGTCGCCGACTGGGCGCGATCCTGACGGCTGACGCTGCAACCGAACCGTTGGTAGAGTATATTCGCCGGCGCGAGTTCCGTCGCAGGCACTGGGGCGAGCAGCGCT
>VBCS01000029.1 GCA_005888955.1 Betaproteobacteria bacterium | reverse complement strand
CAGCATGCCCTTTTCGCCGAAAGCCTCAATGCGTTGGTCGTAGCCGTATACAGCGCGGAAGCTGGAGTTGACGTGCACCAGCGCGCCCTTGGCCATCCGCAACACGACCATCGCCGTGTCGGGGTCGCGATGCGGATTTTCCGTAGCGTCCAGCATGCAGGCGGTGCGGGCGTAGATCTCGACCGGTTCGTCGTCCAGCAGCCAGCGCAGCATGTCGAAATCGTGGATCATGGTGTCGTAGAAGATGCCGTCGGGCATGGCCGCGACGTAATCCGGCGGGGAAATCTCCGGATCGCGGCTGGACAGGATCAGCATCTCGGGCCGACCGATCTCGCCCGAGCGGATCGCGTCGTGCAGCGCGCGGTGCGTGGGATCGAAGCGTCGGTTGAATCCGACGCAGAACGGCACTCGGGTTTGCGCGAGCACGTCCGCGCAGGCTCCGACGCGCGCCAGGTCCAGGTCGATCGGCTTCTCGCAGAAGATCGCCTTGCCCGCGCGCGCAGCAGCCTCGATGATCGGCGCATGCGTGCGCGGCGGCGTGCAGACGATGACGGCGCCCACCGCTTCGTCGGCCAACGCCTCGCCGAGGTCCCGGCCGGCGTGCGCGCCGTGCTTGCCGGCCAATGTTTCGGCTGCGCGGAGATCAAGGTCGATTACCCAGGTGAGGCGTGCGCGTGGATGCGTGGCTAGATTAGCGGCGTGCACGGGTCCGATAAACCCGGCGCCGACGAGACAGCAATCGATCATGGCGGCAGCATGCCGAGGGCGACGAGCTCGCTCCGGAGCTGAGCCGGGGAACGAAAATGGATGCCGTGGATGCCCAATGCTGACGCCGCGGCGGCATTGGCGGCCACGTCGTCGATGAATACTCCCGTTTCCGGCACGATGCGGTGGCGCTCGCACAGAATCTGGAAGATGCGCGGATGGGGCTTGATCACGCCTTCCATGCCCGACACGACGATGCCGTCGAACCATGACAGGAATGCGAAGCGCTGGCGCTGCGGAGGAAACGTCTCCGCCGACCAGTTCGTAATCGCGTAGACCGGCACCGCACGCTGCTTCAGCTCCGCGAGCACGTCGACCGACCCCTCGATCGCGCCGCCGATCATCTCGTCGAAACGTTTACCGAAGGCCTCGATCAACTCGACCTTGTCGGCATGGAGCGGCAGCAGTTCCCGCGTCGCCTCGACGAAGCTGCGCCCGGCGTCCTGGCGCTCGTTCCATTCCGTCGTGCAGACCGTAGCGAGGAAGTGCTCCATCGCCGCCTCGTCGCCGTCGAACAGCTTGCGATAGAGGTGTCGCGGGTTCCAGTCGATCAGGACGCCGCCGAGATCGAAGATGACGACGCTGCGTTGTGTGTTCGATGCAACCACGAGGTGCGACGATCAGTTCGGTGCAAGGCCGGACCGCGGCCGCCTGACAAGGACGTTGCGCAGGAAGGCGACGGATTTCTCGACGCCTTCGAGCGCCGGCAGCATCGGATCCTCGTGCTCGATGGAAAATACATCATCGTACCCGACCGCTGCGAGCACGGCGACGAACTCGCGCCACCATAGCTCGCCGTGGCCGTAGCCCAATGTTATGTAGTTCCAGGCTCGATCCTGGAAGCGATCGCCCGGCGTGGTTTCGATTACCCCGTTTACGCCGGCGATCACCGGGTCGACGCGCGTGTCCTTGGCGTGAACGTGGTAGATCGCGTCACCCAGGGCCCGTACCGCGGCGATCGGGTCGGCGCCCATCCACATCAGATGGCTCGGATCGAGATTCGCGCCGACCGTTTCGCCGACCGCGCCGCGCAACCGCGTGAGCGTCCGCACGTTGTAGACGTTCTGGTGGCCGTGCAGCTCGAGACAGAGCTTGCGAATGCCGAGCCCGTTCGCGTACGCGACGAGTTGGCGCTGTGGTCGCCTTTGGCGCCCGGGCAGCCAGACATCATCACTACGCGATCGACACCCATCAGGCTCGCGAGCTTGATCGTCTTGCGCGTCACCGCGTCGTGGCGGCGCCCGTGCTCACCAGGATGAACCGGGTTGCCTGAGCAGTTGAGCGCGCTGATCGCGATCCCGTGTTCGGCCAGTCGCGACTTGAAATTGCGCCGCTCGGCCTCGCTCTCCAGCATGCGGTCGAGGTTGAGATGCGGCGCCGACGACCAGTTACCGCAACCGAATTCGAGCATGTCGAGCTCGAGTCTTGCTGCGGTGGCGAGCAGCGTGTCGAAATCCGTGGCCGGCAGGCTGTCGGTGATCATGCCGATTTTCATCGTCGCGTAGCCTGGGACGTTTTCGAAACGATCGCCTGCCGCGCCGTGACGGCGATCAGTCGGCGGCGGCCGGCGCCGGCTCAGCCACGCGTTGGCGTCGTCGGGCCACCCGCTGTTGCAACCGCTCGAAGTAGAGATAGATGACGGGCGTGATAAAAAGCGTCAGCGCCTGCGATACGACCAGGCCGCCGACGACGGCGAGACCGAGGGATTGCCTCGCCTGGCCGCTCGAGCCGAGCGCCAACGCGATTGGCAGGCTTCCCATCAGCGCCGCCATGGTCGTCATCATGATCGGCCGGAAGCGCGTCTGGCACGCCTGAAAGATCGCGTCCTCGGGCGCCCTGTTTTCCTTGCGCTGCGCTTCGATCGCGAAATCGATCATCATGATCGCGTTCTTTTTCACGATCCCGACCAGCATGATGATCCCGACGAAAGCGTACATGTTGAGCTCGATCCCGAACAACCATAGGGTGATCAAGGCGCCAAACCCGGCGGGAATCACGCCGGACAGGATCGTGAACGGGTGGATGAAGCTCTCGTACAGAATGCCGAGCACGAGATAGATCACGAAGATCGCCAGCACGAGCAGGATGCCCATGCCTCGCAACGAGGACTGGAACGCCTGCGCTGTACCCTGGTAGACGCCGTTGATCGTCGCCGGAAGGCGCATCTCGGCAGTCGCCCTGTTGATCTCCTTGATCGCGTCGCCGATCGCAACGCCAGGCCTGAGATCGAACGATATCGTCACTGCCGCCAGCTGGCTGAGGTGATTGATCGCCAGCGGCCCGACCGTCGGCTTGAGCGTCGCGAGGCTGTTCAAGGGCACCAGCGCTCCGCTCGCGGAGCGCACGTAGAGCAACGACAATACCGACGGGTCGGTCTGGTAGCGCTGCTGCAGCTCCATCACGACCCAGTACTGATTGGTCGGTGCGTAAATCGTCGAGACCTGGCGCTGGCCATAGGCGTCATAGAGCGTCGCCTCGATCGCCTGCGCCGAAACGCCGAGCGCCGAGGCCTTGTTGCGGTCGATCTCGACAGTCACCTGCGGCTTGGAAATCTGCAGGTCGCTGGTCACGTCGACCAGTCCCGGCAGCGACCTAAATTTCTCCTCGACCTTCGGTGCCCACTGATACAGCTCGTCCGTGTCCGTGCCCTGCAACGTGTACTGGTACGAACTCTTGGTGACCTGGCCGCCGATGCGGATCGCCGGGATGTTCTGCACGTACGCCTTGATGCCGGTGACGCGCGCCAGCGGCCCCCGCAGCTGCTGGATCACGACGTCGGCGCTCGGGCGCTGGTTGCGCGGCTTCAGCGCGACGAAGATGCGCCCGACGTTGAGCGACGCGCTCGGGCCGCCGGCGCCCACCGACGACATCGCGCCCTGCACGTAGGGATTCTCCTTCACGATCTCGGCCACCTGCCGCTGCATGTTCGCCATCGCCGTGAAGGACACGTCCTGCGCCGCCTCGGTGAACACCAGGATAAGTCCCTGGTCGTCCGCCGGCAGGAAGCCCTTCGACATCGTGCTGAACAGGACGCCGGTGGCGACGGTAATGGCGAAAAACGCGGCGAGCGTGAGACGCTGATGGCGCAGCACCCACGCCAAAGTATCGCGGTACCCGCTCAGCAGTGCGTTGAAAGCGCGCTCGCTGAAGGCGTAGAACCGGCCATGTTTCTTCTTGCGCTCGTCGACCAGCATGCGGCTGCACAGCATCGGAGTCAGCGTCAGCGAAACGAAGCCGGAGATGAGCACCGCGACGATGATGACCACGCCGAACTCGCGCAGCAGGCGGCCGAGGATGCCGCCCATGAACAGCACGGGGATGAACACGGCGACCAGCGACAAGGTCATCGATACGATGGTGAAACCGACTTCCTTCGAGCCGTCGAGTGTGGCCTGCATTCGCGACTTGCCCATCTCGATGTGGCGGGTGATGTTCTCGAGCATCACGATCGCATCGTCGACGACGAAGCCGACGCACAGTGTCAGTGCCATGAGCGACAGATTGTCAATGCTGTAGCCGAACGCGTACATCACCGCGACGACGAGACCCAGGGCGAGCAACAGCGATTCCTGCACGTCGAGAACGCCGTTGCGGATGGGCACTGAACGGTCGTAGAACATCGTCAGCTGGATCGCCGGGGGAAGCTGCGACTCGAAGGTCGGCAGGATCTTCTTGATCGCGTCGACGATCTCGATCGTGTTCGTTCCCGGCTGGCGCTGCACGCCGAGCATGATGCCGCGCGTGCCGTTGTGCCAGGCCGCGATCTTGTCGTTCTGCACGCTGTCGAACACGCGCCCGACCTCGGAGAGTCGCACCGGCGCGCCGTTGCGATAGGCGACGATCATCGGTGCATAGGCTTGCGCGGTCATGAGCTGCCCGGTCGCCTGGATCGAAGTCGCCTTATCTCTACCGTACAGGGTCCCGGTCGGCAGGTTGACGTTGCTGCTGCCGACGGCCTGCTCGACCTCGGTGAGCGCGATGCCGCGCGTGGCCAGCGCGTTCGGATCGAGCTGGATGCGTACCGCGTATTGCTGCGAGCCGTAGACCTGGACCTGCGCCACGCCGCTGATCGTCGAGATCTGCTGGGCGAGCAGATTTTCCGCATACTCGGCGACCGTCGACAGCGGCAAGGTCGACGACGAGAGCACGATGTTCATGATCGGCGCGTCGGCCGGGTTGACCTTGCGTTGAGTCGGTGGTGTGGGCATCGACGACGGCAGCGAGCGCGCCGCCGCGGCGATCGCCGACTGCACGTCCTGCGCCGCGGCGTCGATGCTGCGATCGAGCGAGAACTGCATCGTGATCGTCGCCAGGCCGTCGGTGGATACCGAGGTCATCGTGTCGATCCCGGCGATGGTCGAGAACTGCTTCTCCAACGGCGTGGCGACCGCCGAGGCCATCGTGTCCGGGTTGGCGCCCGGGAGCTGCGCCTGCACCTGGATCGTCGGGAAGTCGACGTTGGGCAACGCGTTGATCGGCAGCAACCGGTAGCCGATGATGCCGAAGATGAGAATGCCCGTCATGACCAGCACGGTCATCACCGGACGGCGCACGAAGAGTTCGGCGATGTTCACGAGGGCTGTTGAGCCTTGCCGACGTTGACTTTGGTTCCCGGGGCGAGCCGCAACTGGCCGACGATGACCACCTGATCGCCGGCCTGCAAGCCGCTGGCCACGACGGTGTCGTCACCTTCGGCGCGGGCGATCTTGATGTTGCGCAGCTCGACCGTGGAGTCGGGCTTGACGACGAACACATACTGTCCGGTCGGGCCGCTCTGCACCGCGGCCGACGGCG
>VBCS01000228.1 GCA_005888955.1 Betaproteobacteria bacterium | reverse complement strand
CGTACGCAGAAGCGATGCGGCAGCTCGACCAGTCGCTCGCGCGGCTGCGGACCGATCGCATCGATCTCGTGCAGCATCACGAGATCCTGCGCTACGACGATCCACATCGGATCTTCGACGAGGAAGGCGCCAATCGTGCGCTCGTCGACGCGCAGCGAGCGGGAAAGGTCCGGTATATCGGCTTCACGGGACACAAGGATCCCCATATCCATTTGTACATGCTCGACGTGGCGCGAGAGCACGGCTTCCTGTTCGACACCGTGCAGATGCCGCTGAACGTCATGGACGCGCATTACCGCAGTTTCGGCAAACTCGTCCTGCCGGAGTTAACGAAACAGGGAATCGGCGTCCTCGGCATGAAGCCGATGGCAAACGGCATCATTCTCAAATCGAACACGGTGTCACCGATAGAGTGTCTGCACTACGCGGTGGACTCGATGGAAATCCTCGATCAGGCTTGTGAAGTCGCTCGAACGTTCAAACCCCTGAGCGATGCGGAGTTGACGACGCTGCTGTCAAAGACCGCGAAGGCCGCCGCGCACGGCGAGTTCGAGCCCTTCAAGACCTCGTCCATCTTCGACGGCACGGCGCAGAATCCGGCATGGCTGGGGGACGAACCGCAGCGGCTGCAGCAACTCATGCCGTAGTCGAGTACAAGAACACCGATAATCCCGCGACCGCCAGTGCCGCCGTACCGAGCGCCGCGGCCAGACCGAATCTTCCGAGCAGCACGGCGCCAACTGCCGCTCCGATACACATTGCAGCGATCGACACGATGCGCCTGCCGCTCCGATCTCCCTTTCCACCCGCGAGGCGCGAATCCGCCGCCAAGCCCGTAATCGTCAATGTGAGCACCGTCGTCGTCATGTCGGGTATGCCAAGCTTCCGAACGACAGCATTCCGCAAGCCCATCGCCAGAGCAGTGAACACAATCACGATGTAGGCAACGGATGACACATTGACTGCCGACGGCACGGTGGACGCGACCGCGAGAAGCAATAAGAGAGTCTCGAAACACATCGCCGTCAGCAGCGAACGAGCCGGAGTGCGATCACGCGTGTTGAGCCGCCCGCCGCAGATGCCGCCACATGCGAATGCACTCAGCGCCGTCAGTGAACGGGCGACCGACACGCCCGTGCCTCCGCCAAGCGCGAAGCCCAGGAAGACGACGTTGCCGGTCATATTCGCGGTGAAAATGTGGCCGAGACCTAGAAAACTGACGGCGTCGACGACTCCCGTCACAGCCGTCAGGCCGAGAAGTGACCAACGGATCCCAGCGTCACCGTGCTGGTCGGATGTCATGTCGAGGGAGACTACATGAGTCGGCGATGATAATCACGTTCTTCCCTGCCGCGCGAGCACGTGCGTACGTGCGGTTCGCAGCGCTCGGCTGTCTGCCTTCGCAACCTACGTGGGCGCGACTCGTTGCCTAAGTCATGATCGAGGCGAGGAACGACAGGGAGACGGGCCGCGGCTCCGATTCGGATCGAACTAGGGCTGGCGCGCCGTTCTGCGGCAACGTAACGCGTGCGCGCCTTCTCGCCAACATCTGACCCCCATCTGGAGCGGAGTTTCTACGGACCGTACCATGATGGCGATCGCCGCGCTGCGAGTGGTGTAGTCCAACGGCAGCACTCGCCGATTCGAGGTCGGTTCAGTGTGCGATCAGTGGATTGCCGGACATCGTGTTGGGTCAGACGACTGTCGACATAGCGCGGTCCTCGCGCAAGGTTGCAGCTTGGCCGACCGGCGGTGCAAGATTCGTGGCGGCTGTGCGAGGCCTTATTGCGGCCTCTCGCAGAGATCGCCATAGCAAGAACTTTGACGAGCCTCCGCTCGTGGAGTTAGCCTGCGTTTTGGTGAAGGGTACCGTCAATGTCCGCGGTCTCGCTCGTCCTCATCCTGCTCGCGGCGACCGCCCTCGTCCGATTTCTTTCTGAACGGCTGAATGTCCCGCACGCGGTCCTTCTTGTTCTGGGGGGCCTGGCATTGGCCGTCACGCCAGGTCTGCCGCGGGCGACATTGGATCCGGATCTCGTATTTCTCATTTTTCTGCCGCCGCTCCTCTATTCAGCCGCAATCCGGACGTCGTGGCGTGACTTTCAGATGAGCCTCCGGCCCATCCTGCTGCTCGGGGTGGGTTTGGTGTCGGTGACGATCCTCGCGGTCGCGGCGATAGCCCACGCCGTCGTAGGACTGGCATGGGCTCCGGCATTCGTGCTGGGCGCGATCATCTCGCCACCGGACGCGGTTGCAGCGATCGCTATGACTCGACAACTGAAGATACGGCGCACGCTCAGGACCGTGTTGCGTGGCGAGAGTCTCGTGAACGATGCGACGGCGTTTGTCGCGTATCGAATGGCAGTGAAGGCGACGATATCGGGCACCTTTTCCGCCGGGAGCGCGGCACTCCAGTTCGCGATCGCCGGCGCAGGCGGAATTGCCGTCGGACTGGCGGTCGGGTACGCGGTCGTGTCCTTGATGCGTCGGCTTCCGCATCTGGCGGAAGCGGAGAACACGATTTCGCTGCTGACGCCCTTCGCGGCGTTCATTCCGGCGGAGCACCTCGGCCTGTCGAGCGTCCTGGCCGTCGTCGCGGTCGGCCTCTACGTCGGTCATCAGGCGCCGCGATTCATTTCGCCAGGGACCCGTGTGCAGGTGATCGACATGTGGACCCTCGTGGCGTTCATGCTCGAAGGGTTGATCTTCATTCTCGTCGGCCTCGATCTTCCCGTAGTCTTGCGCACTGTGGAAGGCCGCGCACTCTCGACGCTGATCCGGTATGGCCTCGTCATCAGCGTCACCGTGATCGTAGTACGCATAGCATGGACATTCCCGGCCGCGTACATCCGCCAGGCGATCGAACAATGGCGGGGCAGAACAACGGTCGTTGTCAACGCTCGCGAGATGTTCTTCGTCGCGTGGGCCGGCGTGCGTGGAGCAGACTCACTCGTGATCGCGTCGGCCAGGGCTTGTCCTTTCGATTCGTGATTCGCCTGCTCGGACTGCGCGACGACGGTCGCGACGAAGTGGAATTGACCGAGGCGCGTCTCCAGACGGCCAAGGCGGGGGTGGCCAGGGTTGACGCGATCATCGCCAGCGAACCGGACCTTGCGGACGTCGCGAGAGCGATTCGAGAACGGCACCGCCATCGCGTTCACAGGTACGCGAGCCGCAAGCGCCACCGCGTCCATCGTCGGGATGAGTCGGCGGCGGCCGATTATCGCAAGGTGCGCCGCGAGATGATCGACGCGGAGCGGCGCGAGATGATTCGACTTCGTGATGAAGGCGTCGTCAGCGACGATGTCATGCACACGATTGAGCGGGAGCTGGATCTCGAGCAGTTGCAGCTCGAGTCCGACGATCCTTCGGCGTGAATTTACTCAGCCGTCGTCGATACCTGTTGGGATCGTGTTTCGACACAAGCGCGGCCTCCGCTCCAAACACGCGCCAGAAAAAAGGGGGGCAGTTCCTCGAACTGATTGAGACGACCGTTTTTCTGGCCGTCCAAGCCAAGGCGTGGTGAACCGGGATCAGTCTAACGGCTTGCCATTCGCTTCAGCTCGCGCGGCAACTCGTCTCGCAGGACCCGGCGAAGTGTCGTCTCCAGCGGTTAACGCTTGCTGTCGACATACTCTCGCAGCGCAGCGTTGACGCGCGTTTGATAGTTGCCGTCACCGCCGGCATGAGCCTGCTTTCGGAACCACGCTAAGACGTCGTCATCTAGACAAATCGTGGTGCGCGTCTTCTCCGCTGCGCTTTTCAGAACAGCACCGCGCTTGCCATCCGCAAAATCGTACTGTTG
>VBCS01000227.1 GCA_005888955.1 Betaproteobacteria bacterium | reverse complement strand
GATCGGCGGCGGGCGAGCAGCCATGCATGCAAGCGAGCAACCGGAGGGAGAGGACTGCGTCAGGCGCACCTGGAGCGACGTCGATCGGTACTTGGCCGATCTGCTCGTCCCGCCCGATCCTGCGCTCGATGCCGCCCTGGCTGCGATTGCCGCGGCCAACCTCCCACGCCAGAGCGTTTCGCCTCTTCAGGGAAAGCTGTTACACCTGCTCGCGCGGCTCTCCCAGGCGCGCAAGATTCTCGAGATCGGGACGCTGGGAGGCTACAGCGCGATCTGGCTGGCGCGCGCGCTGCCCAGTGGCGGGCGCTTGATCTCGTTGGAGCGCAATCCCCGGCACGCTGCGATCGCCCGCGAGAACATCGCGCGAGCAGGCCTCGCTGGCGTGATCGACGTTCGCGTGGGCATGGCTCTCGACAGCCTGGCGTCGATCCAGACGCAGGGGCTCGCACCTTTCGACCTGATATTCATCGACGCGGACAAGCCGAACAATCCCGCGTATCTCGCGTGGGCGCTCAAGCTCTCACGCCCCGGCAGCGTGATCGTCGTCGATAACGTCGTGCGGGAAGGCGCGATCATCGATGCCGGCGCGCATGCAGGCGTTCAGGGCACGCGCCGCATGCTCGAGTCGATCGCCAACACGCCGGGCCTCAGCGCGACGGCGGTGCAGACGGTAGGCAGCAAGGGGCACGACGGATTCGCCATCGCGATCGTCGGCGCGCACGCGCCCCATTGAGGACGGCGGCGATGCTCCGCGAACGTGAACGCAAGCCTCCGGTTTAACCGGACCTGCATTCCTTATACGAAGGAGGAGCGATGTTGCGCAAATGGTTCGCCATTGCAAATGTAGTTGGCGTTTTGGTCGCGACGACGTCTTCGGACCTGGCACACGCGCAAGCAGAACCGCTACGGCTCGGCTTCCTCACGGTTCGCACCGGCGCGCTTGCCGCCGGTGGGCGCCAAATGGAAGAGGGGATCCAGCTATTTCTCAAGGAGCGCAACAATACGATTGCGGGACGGAAGGTCGAGCTCATCATTGCCGACACAGGCGGCAACCCTGCCGGAGCGAAGACCAAGACGCAAGAGCTGATCGAACGCAACAAGGTCCATGTGATCATCGGTCCGCTGGCGACGTTCGAAGCCCTGGCCATCGACGATTACATCAAAGACGCGCGGGTGCCGCTCATTACGCCGACTTCCGCGGCTCAAAATGACCTTGCCCAGCAGAAACGCAATGACTTTGTGCTTCATGCGGTCGGCACCGCTGCGCAACCGATGCACGTGCTTGGCGAATATGCAGCGAAAAAGCTCGGCTACAAGCGCATCGCGACAATCGCCGACGATTTTACCTACGGCCACGAAGGACAAGCTGGATTCCAGCGTAGTTTCGAAGACAACGGCGGCAAGGTGGTGCAGAAGCTATGGTCGCCGCTGAATGCCGTTGATTACGGTTCATATGTGGGCCAGATCAAGCCGGACGTCGACGCCGTATACGCGGGGTTTGCGGGTATCAACGGATTGCGTTTTCTGCGCCAGTTTAACGAATACGGCTTGAAATCCAGGATCGCGGTGCTGGGCAATCCGACATGCGTGGATGAAGGCGTGCTCAAGAATATGGGGGACGAGGCGCTCGGCGTCATGACGGCAAGCTGGTACACGGCGACGATCGACACGCCGGAGAACAAGCGCTTCGTGCAGGCGGTGCTCGACGAATACAAAGTGGTGCCGGGGTTCTACACTGCGGGCACCTACACGGCAGGATTGTTTCTCGAGGAAGCGCTCAAAGCGCTCAACGGCAAATTCGAGGATAGCGCTGCGTTCGTGCGCGCGCTGCACAACGTTCGCCTCACCCGCGGACCAATGGGGCCGATCCGCGTCGACGAATACGGCAAGCCGATCCTGAACATCTACATCCGCAAGGTGGAGCGCAAGGACGGAGTGCTCGTCAACACGATCGTCGAGACCATTGCCGACGTCAACCAGTTCTGGAAATACGATCCCAAGCAGTTCCTCTCGAGCCCGCCCTATTCGCGCGATTACCCGACGGCCAGGAACCTCGAATAGCGCGATCGCTGCACCGAGGCGTACGTGGCAACTATCGGGATGAATGGCGTGACGGTCGAAT